>DYIS01000179.1:455-5767 GCA_020723545.1 Ktedonobacter racemifer | reverse complement strand
GGTGATGACGATGGCCTTCACGCCATCGTCGGCGGCCAGCTCGTCCAGGGCGCTGCTCAGCTCCTGCATGGTAGGGCTGTTCAGGGCATTGACCGGGGGATGGTCAATTGTCAACACGGCAATGCGGTCTTCCACGCTGATCTTGATGTACTGTCGCTCGGTCATTTTCGTCTCCTTGCTTGAGTTTAGTGCTTGAACGGCCGATCATATTGGCGAATTCCAATTTCGAATTGCGAAATCATGTTAGGTCGTATGCTCGCTGAACCCTTTTCCGACCTTCTTGCCCAGGTGTCCGGCCCGGACCTTGGTGCGCAGCAACCGAGCCGGCCGGAAGCGCTCGCCGTACTGCTTCTGGAACTCCTCGAGTTTTTGCACGACGGTGTCCAGCCCCATCTCGTCGGCCAATTGCAGCGGGCCCATGGCCGTGTCACCCTTCCTCATGCCGGTGCCGGCGATCATGGCCATGTTGATGTCGCCAACTCTGGCGATGTTCTCCTGTAAGGCCAGCACCGCCTCGTTGATCAGAGGCATCATCAGCCGGTCCACGCTGAAGGTTGTTCCTCTGGCAGCCTTGCCTTCCGCCTGAACCTCTTTGATCATCTGCTTTACCGGCTCATCCGTCTGGTCACCGTAGCCGTAGAAGCCGGCCCCGGCCTTCTCGCCTAACCGCCCGGCTGCCACCAGCTTGTGGAACAGGGCCGCGGGGGTCACGCGGTCGCCGTATTCGGCGCACAGGTATTCGCCCACGTCGTAGCAGATGTCAATGCCCAGCATATCCATCAGGGTGAAGGGGCCCATCGGCCAGCCGAACCCCACCATGGCCGTGTCGATCTCCTCCGCCGTAGCCGTGCCCTCTTGCAGGCATAGGACGGCCTCGTTCAGGTAGGGCATCAGGAGCCGGTTCACCAAGAAGCCCGGACACTCCTGGACCACCACCGGGATCTTCCGGAGCGACTCGGTGAACATAACCACGTCGTCGATGGTCTCCTGGTTGGTATCCAGGCCGGGGATCACCTCCACTAGCTTCATCACGTGGGCGGGGTTGAAGAAGTGCATGCCGATCATCTTGTGGGGCCGCTTGGTGGCCGCGCCCATCTCGGAGATGGAAAGAGCCGAGGTGTTGGAGGCGAAGATAGTGCCCTCCGGGCAGACCTTGTCCAGCTCAGCGAAGACCTGTACCTTGATGCCCATCTTCTCGGGCACCGCCTCGATGACGATGTCCACATCGCTGAAATCGGCATAGCTCGTGGTGGCTGTGATCAGGTCCATCTTGGACTGCATGTCAGCGGCGCTCATCTTGCCCTTGTCTACCCGCCCCTGATAAATGGCCCTGATCTTCTCGACGCCCTTGTCCACCAATTCCTGATTGACATCCTTGATCACCACCGGCAAGCCGGAGAAGGTGACGACCTGGGCGATGCCTGCGCCCATGGCTCCGGCACCGACCACGCCTGCCTTGAAGATGTACATGGCTCAACCTCCTTGTTCTTATTTCCTCTCTACCACAATCGCCCCTCCCTGGCCGCCGCCCACGCACATGGTGGCCAGGCCAAGGTGCAAGTCCCGCTTCTTCATTTCGTTGAGCAACGTCACCACGATGCGCGCCCCCGAGCACCCCACGGGATGCCCCAGAGCTATGGCGCCGCCGTTGACGTTCACCTTGTTCCAGTCCCAGCCGTCGTCCTTGAGGACTTTGCCTACGGCCAGGCACTGAGCAGCGAAGGCCTCGTTGAGCTCGATGAGGTCAATGTCGGTGAGCTTGAGCCCGGCCCGCTTGAGGGCCTTGGGCACAGCCACGGTGGGACCGATGCCCATGACCTCCGGCCCTACCCCCCCGTAGGCGTAGGCCCGGATGTAGCCCATGGTCTCCAGCCCCAGGGACTTGGCGCGGTCCGCGGCCATGACCAGCAAGGCCGCCGCGCCGTCGCTGATGGGGCAGGTGTTGCCGGGGGTAACGGTGCCGTTTTCCTTGAAGACCGTGGGGTAAAGCGCCAGCTTTTGCACGGAGATGGCGGGATTAATGCACTCGTCCTGGGTGATGGGCTCAGAGGCCACCTCTTTGCCCGCTACCTTCTTGGCAACCATCACCGGGACGATCTCGTCCTTAAACTTGCCAGTGCGGGTGGCCATGAAGGCCTTCTTGTGGCTCTCCACTGCGAACTGGTCCTGCTCCTCGCGGCTGATATTGTACATATCGGCCAGGTTTTCCGCGGTACGGCCCATGATCTGGTTCACCACCGGGTCGGTGAGGCCCTCCCACAGCACGTCGATGAACTGGGTGTGCCGCAGCTTCAAGCCCCAGCGAGCTCCCCGCACCACGTACGGGGCGGAGCTCATGCTCTCCGCGCCGCCCACCAGGTAGGAATCACCATGGTTCACCTGGATGCCTTCATAGGCGCTGGTGATGGCTTGCAGGCCCGAGGCGCAATTGCGCTGCACGGTGAAGCCGGTGACCTCCTTGGGGATGCCGGCGTTCAACGACGCCACCCGGGCCATGTTGGGGGCGTCGCTGGTCTGCATGCAGCAGCCAAAGATCACCTCCTCCAGGCCGGCGGGGTCAACCTGGGTGCGTTTGAGCACTTCCCGCATCACGATCTTGGCCAGCTCATGGGCGGTAATATCCTTCAGCGCTCCACCGTGGGCGCCAATGGGCGTGCGTACGCCGCCTACCAGGACAACTTCTTTCACCAAACACCTCCTTGTGAAATTGAAAACGTGGCTCGCATTCGGGGGTTAAAAAGCAAAACGAGGGGGACTGGCAGATGTGGTCACCAGGAACCCCTCGCCTGCACGATGGTACGCAATCGTGGCCGTGAGGTAGCAGGACGCGGTAGCAAATGTCACTATCCAGAGCTCCTTAGGCGGGGCTAGAACGGGATATGTGATCGGCCTGCCTGCCGTGAAAATGGCTAACCTAATATCAATTTTAGCGTTTGGGAACAAGAAAAGTCAAGATGGTGCAATATTTCACAAAGTTCCCGGCTCTTGGCAAGACACGTGGTGGCAATGCGGCGTATTTCCACTATAGTCTCTGGGCCATGGTGCCTCAAGACAGTTCCGGATAAGAGCATCTCTTTGTTCATCTGGACATGGCTGACTGTAGTTTCCTTCGGAGTCGCTGCCGACGACGTTCTAGTTCCCGTGCTTCAGCCCCATCCTGATCTGTTTCGCTCACGGCTCGGCGCCAATCCAGGACGGCCAGGGCTCGACTCACGCAAGCCTCGGCAGCCAGGTAGTCATGCTGATGATGTTCGTAGTATTTGGCGAGCTCCACATAAGGATAGAGCGCCGCTCCGGGTTTGGTGGTGATCAAATCTACCCAGATCTTCGCTGCCTTTTCCAGATGTCCGGTGCGTTTCAACAGAAAGCCTAAGCGCCGCTGAGCTTTTTCCCGGACCTCCGGGGGAGCAGTGGCGTCGGCGGCCATCTCGTAGGCCCTCTGGCTGTCTAGTGTCCGGCCAGTCTTTTCGAAAAGCATGCCCAGGCTGAGAAAATCCTCCGGCTCGTTAACCAGGCCCTCGAAAGGATTGGTGAGGATAGCGCAAAGCTGGATGATCAAGGCCAAAAGAGAAACTACGTCCTGGACATTGTGGTAGAAGACCTGGCGCAGGCAACTGGCATCGCCGAGGCGCAGGTATTGGAAGTAGAGGCTGGGTATCAGCCAACTGGGGACGTCCTCTTCTCTTTCCACCCCAAGGATATGCCGCTCCAAACTGGGCAGGGCACAGGATCCCAGCCGTCTTCGCCAGAGCCGACGGGATGGGAACAGGAGGTCCAGGTGCGGCGGGTCCACCAGTCCCATCGGCAGGCGCGAATAGACGAAACGGGTGGTGAGAAGTGGCCAGTCGAAGCCCTTTCCGTTAAAGGTGACGATGCCCCGAAAGCGCTCCAACAGATCGTTGATGGTAGCCAGAAGGGCTTTTTCCTGGTCGTAGTCCCGGAGAAAAAACTGCTGAAGGCGAAATTCAGCCCCCTCCAGGTAGCCAATGCCTACCAGGAAGACATAGGTGCCGGTGCCTCCAGAAAGCCCGGTGGTCTCGGTGTCCAGAAAGGCAAGCTGGTCCAGTGGGATATCGCTCAGGGACGGCTCTCCGGCCAGGAGGGCCGCCGCCTCGCTGGAGTAGGTCCCGGCGGGATTCAGAAGAACACGGCCGTGCCGGTAGGTCAAGGGCAAGTACCGTTCGGTGACAAAGCATTCCCCCCACGCCGAACGCGCATAGGTGCCCTTAATAACCTGATCTATGGGAACTGAAGGTTCAGCTCTGGGCTTCGGGGCCAGCCTGATCACCCTGCCGCTGCCCACCTCCGCGCCCAGGCTCCGCAATCGCTCGTAGATATCCATCAGCTAGACGCCCAACACCGGGCTTTCATGAGCATTTGGTTGGGCCTGGAGTCTACTCCCTTTGTTGTTTTTGCCAAGTAGCGATTAGAGAAGGCAACCACTTCGGAGTGTCTATCTGGATCGATGCCTTGGGAGGCCACAAAGCCTTCGCTGCGAGGTAGATCTCGTGATGCTCTTTGGATCCAGAAGCTCTACCACCAGGTACATCTTTTGTCTCCCGGAGAGCAACTACTTGGGCGATGGCAGATAATCCCTTGCGTCAGGCCGGTGGCCCGGACCGGGCCACCGGCTACTCGGCCTCCAGGTGGCAAGTGCAGTTCAGGGTTGATAGAGCCGCATTCTCTTGTTCCAGCTTCAAGATGCTCAGCGAGGCCTGGTCGATCCGGAAGCGGTGGATATGGTCCAGGTTGATGCCCATGTAATGGGCCACGATGGTCCTGATAACGTCAGCGTGAGAGACCAACGCCACTGCGCCCGACGATATCTCTGCCCGAAGCCTCTCGGTGAGGCTCACCGCCCGTTCCTGGACCTGACTGAGGCTTTCCCCGCCAGGGAATCTCACCGCCGCAGGATGGGCCCGGTACTCCCGCCAAAAGGGATCACTGGCATCTAGGTCCTTGACGTAGCGGCCTTCCAGCTCCCCTACTCGAATCTCGCCCAGGGCGTCCTCAACGGTAACCTGCATCCCCCGACCATCGGCGATGATCTGGGCGGTCTCCACGGCCCGGTCAAGGGGGCTGGAATAAATCGCCACCAGGGGTAGTGCAGCTATCCTTTGCGCCAGCCGTGTTGCCTGCCAGCGCCCATTCTCGCTCAAGCTGACGCCGCGGACCCACCCCTGTAACCGTCCTTCTTCCAGCCACCCGGTGCGGCCGTGTCGGATCAACAGAAAAGTAGTCATGGTCCGGCATCAGGCCAGAGGTAGCGCCACGCGCTGGCCGCTGCGGGCGCTCCGGTAGCAGGCCTCCAC
>DYIS01000179.1:0-445 GCA_020723545.1 Ktedonobacter racemifer | reverse complement strand
ACTTGTAGGCATCGTCCACGGTGACCGGCGGTGCTTTTCCCTCCAAGACCGCGGTCACGAAGAGCTGGTCCTCCTTGATGTACCCCCACTTTTCGGGGTTGGTGAGCTGAAAATAGTCACGGCGCACGATCTCCTGCCCCAGGCCCGGCGAGTAGGTGACCCTCTCCATCTCCTCGGTGATGATGGCGGCGTGGTCGCCGTAGAGCTCGATGCGCTCGAAGGGGAAGGACCAGGTGGCGTGGGCACAGGAGGAGAAGGCGGCATACCGGTCGTTCTCAAAGGTCAACATCATGACGAAGTCATCGAAGTCGGGGTAGACGTTGGCCCGGGCGCGACAGTCCAGCTCCAACACTTCGCCCATGAGCCAGCGGATCATATCCAGCAGGTGGATGGTGGACTCGAAGAGAAAGCCACCGGTGATGTCCCTGTTCCACACCCAGGGTGG
>DYIS01000178.1 GCA_020723545.1 Ktedonobacter racemifer | reverse complement strand
GTTCTCGCAGGATGCCCGCTACGGATACCTGGCGCCGGGCGGGGCCTACGCCCGATACCGGGTCTTGACCGGCCCGGAAGGGCGCAAGGAGTACGAGGTGCTGCCGCGCACGGAGGGACCCGGCTATGTGGCCAGGGTGTGGTTCGGACACCGGCAACACGACCGCCCCAACCCCGGGGAGAAGCCGGACCCGGAGTGGGGGTTCTTCGGCGAGGCGGGTAACATCCGCTTCTACTTCGATGATGAGCCCGCGCCCCGCATCGACATGCCGGTTACCCAATTCTTCAGCGGCCGGGCCAGCCCTTTCCTGTCCCCGTTGGTGGGCCACTACCGGACGGCCAATGGCGGGAACTATTCTTATATTCCGATGCCGTTCTACCGCTCGGTGCGGGCCACCATCTCACCGAACCTGCCCTTGCCCCGAGACCAATACGTCGGGCCCCTGATGTTCCAGATACTGGTGAAAAGGTTCGACCGAGCCCCCGGCTTGTTCCCAAGTTTCAGGCCCAACCTGTCAGCGGAGGAGCTGGCGGAGCTGGACCGGGTGCGGCACATCTGGAATAGCCGTGGGAGTGCCCCGTACGGTCAGGGCTCAGGACAACTGCGTCAAAGCCTATCGGTGGAGCCGGGGAAACCGGGCCAACTGGAACTGCCTGGCCCAGGGATCATCACCTCTTTGAGGATCACCGTTCCTCAGGGCCAGGAAAACGATGTGGCCATGCGCATCTACTGGGACGGGGAGGCCAAGCCCAGCGTGGAGGGGCCGCTGCGGGCCTTGTTTGGGACGGCAGAGGAGACCAGGCACTACCAGGCCCTTCCCATGGGGGTGAAGGCGCTCTCCGGCCTGGGTGGAGGCCAGAACGAGTTCTATAGCTTCTTCCCGATGCCATACCGGTCGGGGCGGCTGCGCTTGGAGAAGAGCGGCGGCGGGCCGTCGCGCCTGGAGGTGGCGATCCAGTATGCCGCTTCCGGGAGCCTGCCCTCCTGGCGGTTCCATGCCCAGCACCGGCAAGGGCGCAAGGAAGCCGGGGACAGCGCAAACTACCGGGCAGTGGAGACGAGTGGCCCCGGCCGCCTGGTGGGCATCGTCCTGACCATGGAGGGCCTGGACCGGGGCTGGCGACCATACTACAACGAGCCGCTGCCGGACTTCTGGCACCTCCCCTATCTGGAAGGGAACCTGCACGTGTGGGTGGATGGTGAATTGACCGTCCCCGGCACCGGCATAGAGGACGACTTTGACGCGGGCTTTTACTACGTCTGGTACGACCCCTCGAACCTCGCCTTCACCCAGTACCCTCTGGCCGGCTGCCTGTGGAAGGACTATCGGGTGCGGGGCGAGGTGGCATCCCAGTACCGGTTCTACCTCGCGGACAGCGCGGAGTTCAAGCGGTCGTTGACCATCGAAGTGGAGCACGGCATCATCGGCAACAACCTCTCGGTGAGCTTCTCCAGCACCGTATTCTGGTACCAGTGACCTTGGTGATTTGACAGCCTGGTCCGAAAAAAGTATAATTGTTGCGCTAGATTTCAGGTAGTGCGGGGGAATCCTTAGTGCCAAAGAGGACGTTTCAACCCAAGCGAATCCCCAGGAAGCGGGTGCATGGTTTCCGCGCCCGGATGAGTACGGCCGGCGGCCGGCAGGTGCTGAAGAGGCGGCGAATTAAGGGGCGCAAGAGGTTAGTCGTGGTATAGCTTGACCACGACGGACTGGTCAGCGGCAGGGAGTGAAGAGGAGACTCAGGCTACGCAAAGGGTCAGACTACCAGGCGGTGCACCGGGGCGGGCGTTTCTGGCGCCACCCACTGCTGGTCCTGGGGGCGTTGCCCAACGAAACGGGGGTTACGCGCTGTGGGATCGCCGTTACCAAGAGATTGGGGAGGGCGGCGAGGCGCAACCGTGCCAAAAGGATGATCCGCGAAGCCATCCGGGCCAGGTACGACGGGATCAGGCCGGGGTGGGACCTGGTCTTCATCGCCCGGGAGGGCCTGGCGGGGATGAGCTACCAGCCGGTAGCATCGGCGGTGGACCAGCTTCTGCAGAGAGCGGGGCTTCTCGCCGGCCCGGCAACGGCGCCGACCGTTCAATAGCCATCCACCGGCAGGAAACCTGTCCCCTTCGGCTCCCGGCGCATCGATAGTCAGCAAGTAAGGAGCAGGATGAAAGCTATCGCCCTGGGGGCGATTCGTTTTTATCAGGCCACTATCTCGCGGCTGTTACCGCCGACATGTCGTTTCTACCCATCGTGCTCGCACTATGGGTACGAGGCGGTTGCCAGGTATGGGGTGATCCGGGGGGGCTGGCTGGCGGCTAAGCGCATCGTGCGGTGTAATCCATTCAACCGTGGTGGATATGACCCGGTGCCGTGAATCTCCCTTGGGCCAGGGATAGGGCATGGGGTGCGGCACTGTTTGCTTTGAGTTAGGAGGTTGGGTTTCTTGGGCGAGATATTCAACTGGGCTATCGTGCAGCCCTCGACATCGTTGCTCGAGTTTCTGTTCGGGATTTTTGGGAGCTACGGTATCGCCATTATCGTATTCACCGCCATCGTACGGGTGGTGCTGTTGCCCCTCACCTTGCAACAATTGCGGTCGGCCAAGGCCATGCAGGAGCTGCAGCCACAGATCCAGGCCGTCCAGAAGAAGTATGCCAAGGATAAGGAGAAGCAGACTCAGGAGACCATGAAGCTGTACAAGGAGGCAAAGGTGAACCCGGCCATGGGCTGCCTGCCTCTGTTGATACAGCTTCCGATCCTGTTCGGCCTTTACCAGGCGCTCTTGAACCTTTCCCATACGCCCGCTTTCAAACAGCCGTTCCTCTGGCTGCAGGATCTGTCGGCGCCGGAGTCGTTTCCCTACATCTTGATCATCGTGATGACGGTCTCTCAGTTCGTCTATCAGAGGATGGCCACGCCTCGCACCGCGGATCCACAACAGCAGGCCACCAACCAGATCATGCAGTTCACCCCGCTCTTGTTTGCCTTTCTCTTCATTAATTTCCCCTCGGGGTTGGTGCTTTACTGGGTGGCCACGAACATATTCAGCATAATCCAGCAGTACTTTATCACCGGGTGGGGCTCGCTTCTTCCGGCCAAGGAGGAAAAGAAAGCGGATGGAAAGCGTCGAGGTCAGCGCTAGAAGTGTGGAGGAGGCCATTGCCGAGGCCTTGCGGCGGCTGGGAATGGCCCGAGAGCAGGTGGAGGTGGCGGTTATCAGTGAGGGTAGCCGGGGTATCCTGGGGTTAGGGGCTGAGGAGGCCAGGGTTCGCGTTTGGGCTCGGGAGCCAGCGGGTCGCATGCCGGGCGAGGAACCACCGGGGTCTCCAGGGGAGGTCCTGGTGGCAGAGCCGGTGGGAGAGGGGCAGGCCGGGGCTGAGCCCCCAGGGGAGGTGGGCGCTATTGCCCGGGAAGTGGTGGCGGAACTTCTCCGCTCGCTGGAGGTAAAGGCGTCGGCAGCCATCCGCCAGCCGGAAGCTCAGGAGGCCCAGCTCGGGCCGGGACAACGACCGGTTATCGTCGATGTCAGTGGGGAAGACCTGGGCATTCTCATTGGGCGGCGAGGCGAGACCCTGGATGCTTTGCAATACATCGCCAATCTGATCGTGAACCGCAAAACCAGGCGTTGGGTCAAAGTAATCGTGGACGTGGAGAACTACCGGCGGAGGCGAGAGGCCTCGCTGCGGGTTCTGGCGGCCCGCATGGCCGACCGGGTCCGCGCCAGCAGGCAAGCGGTGACCCTGGAGGCCATGCCGGCCCACGAACGCCGCCTAGTACATCTCTCCCTGCAGGACGACCCGGACGTCTATACCCAAAGCGTCGGGGAGGGGGAGGGGCGAAAAGTAGTGATCTCGCCCCGGCCTGAACGGGTCTCCCGGCAGTATCCGGGTTGAAGGCCGGTGCGGGCTCGAACATCGGGCGTGGGGTCGCAATCGGCAGTTCTGGGCTAAGTCTAATGGCATAGCCGCACCTGGACTTAGCCCGTCTTTTTGATTGCCTATGGCGGGCTCCAGGCCTCTGGACAAGTAGCTGTGGCAGGTTGGGGAGGGGCATGAGTTGTCCTGAATTCGTCGTGGTGGGACACATAACTAAGGACCTGTTGCCTGAGGGTGGCTCGACGGTTGGGGGCACGGTGACCTATTCCGCATTGACCGCCAGGAACCTGGGCCATAGGGCCGGGATATTGACCAGTGCAGCGGGGGATCTGCCGGTGGACGGTCTCTTGGATGGCATTGATCTCCGCGTCATCCCCTCCCCTGTCACCAGCACCTTCGAGAACATCTATCTTGATGGCACTCGACTTCAGTATATCCGGGCCGTGGCCAGGCCCATAGGCCGGGAGGACTACCCGCCAGCTTGGCTTGGGGCCCGGGTGATCCACCTGGGCCCCCTGGCCCAGGAGATCAGCCCCGATTTTCTCCGCCTGTTCGAGCACTCCCTGGTAGGCGTAACCCCTCAGGGCTGGATGCGCCGTTGGGATGCGGCGGGCCGGGTCTACCCGAAAGAGTGGGAGGGGGCGGAAGAGGTCTTGTCGCGGGCGGAGGTCTTGATCTTCAGCGAAGACGACGTGGACCGGGAGGTGGCCGTCATCCGGAGATATGCTGGCCTGGCCCGGATCATGGTGGTCACCCAGGCCAGGAGAGGGGCCACGGTGTACTGTCGCGGCGCCCACCCGCGGCATTTTCCGGCGTTTGCCGCCAAAGAGGTGGACCCCACCGGCGCGGGAGACGTGTTCGCTGCCGCCTTTCTCTTGAAGCTCGCGGAGACCCGAGATCCCTATGTTTCCGCACGCTTCGCCAACTGCGCCGCCTCTTTCTCGGTGGAGAAAAAGGGCGTTTTGGGCATTGCCACCCTGGAGCAGGTGCGGGACCGTTTGCGGGGACGGTTGTAGGCCGGTTAGGCCTGGGCTCCTCGAGGTCCGAATGGCCACCATCTACGCCATCGCCAATCAAAAGGGAGGGGTGGGGAAGACCACCACCGCCATTAACCTGGGAGCGTGTCTGTCAGTCCGGGGCCGGCGAGTGTTATTGGTGGATGCGGACCCGCAGGCCAATACCACCAGCGGCCTGGGGTTTGACAAGAGGCAGGTTGGCCTTTCCATATATGATGTCCTCGTGGGCGATCTTCCCCTCACCAGCGCGGTCCAGGTGACCCGTCGGCTGGGGTTAGACCTGGTGCCCTCATCGCTGCCTTTGGCCGGCGCGGAGGTCGAACTGGTGGAACTGCCTGGCCGGGAGAAACGGCTGGCCCAGGCGCTCCGGGGGATTAAGGGCCGCTACGACTGCGTGATGATCGACTGTCCTCCCTCTCTGGGCCTCTTGACGATCAACGCCCTGGCCGCTGCAAGGGGGGTTATCGTGCCGATCCAGTGCGAGTACCTGGCCCTGGAGGGCCTCTCGCAGTTGATGCAGACCATCAAGCTGGTGCACGATAACCTGAACCCGGCGTTGCACCTGGTCGGCGTGGTGATGACCATGTTCGACCCGCGGGTGAACCTCTCCCTGCAGGTGGTGCAGGAGGTGCAGCGGCACTTTCCTCAGGAGATCTTTCGCACCATCATCCCTCGCAGTATCCGCCTGTCCGAAGCCCCCAGCTACGGCCAGACCATCCTGGAATACGACCCAACGTCCCGGGGGGCCGTGGCCTATCAAAACTTGGCCGAGGAGGTGTTGAGCCGCGAGGTGGACCTGAGGACAGAGGCCGGACGTCAGCGTGAATATGCCTCTTAGTACTACAACCTCACTTGGCAAAATGAGCGGTTTGTGCGATACTTGCTGTCCA
>DYIS01000177.1:3973-5787 GCA_020723545.1 Ktedonobacter racemifer | reverse complement strand
GAGGATCACAAGTGACACAGGTCAACATGGTACAACTTTTGGGGTGCACCCCTAAATCCTTGATGGCAAGCTTTTCAATGAGGTATAGATTAGCCAATGCCATATCTGAACGGCACCGGCATCGAGATCATCCGGCCGGACATCCAGCGTGGGCACATCCGCTACGCGCTGTTTGACTTCGACGGCACCCTGTCGCTGATCCGCGAAGGATGGCAGCAGGTGATGATCCCGATGATGGTGGAAATCCTGTTGCAAACGCCCGCTCACGAGAGCGAGGCCGAGCTGCATGCCTTGGTCACCGAGCACGTGGAGCAATCAACAGGGATACAGACCATCTATCAGATGATCCGATTGGGCCAGGAGGTTGCCAAGCGCAGCGGGCAGCCCGCCGACCCGCTGGAGTACAAGCGAAGGTATCACCACCGGCTGTGGGAGCGCATCAAGGAACGGGTGGTGGCGCTCAAGGTGGGGCGGGCCTCCCCGGACGAGCTGATGGTGCCTGGCTCGGTGGCAATGCTCAAAGCGCTGCGCGCTCGAGGCTTGACCTGCTATTTGGCCTCGGGCACTGACGAGGCCTACGTGCTGGACGAAGCGACAGCGTTGGGACTCTTGCCATATTTCGCTGGCATCTACGGCGCCCTTGACGATTACAAGAGATTCTCGAAAAGGATGGTCATCGATCGCATTGTGCAGGAGAATCACCTGAGGGGAAGCGAGTTCGTGGCCTTTGGCGACGGATATGTGGAGATAGAGAATGCGAAAGCCGTCGGCGGGATTGCCGTTGGTGTGGCCTCGAACGAGGCCGCCCGCTCTGGCATCGACGCGTGGAAGCGCCACCGGCTGATCCAGGCTGGGGCCGACCTTATCATTCCGGACTTTCGGGAATACGAGCGCCTGGTTGCCTACTTGTTCGCGGAGAATTGACCATGCCGTATCCGATCTTCGATCGCAGCCGCCTGGAGATCAAGCCGCTCGCTGAGCGCGACCACGGTGTGACGCTGGACGACGTGCTGGGGCTCGCCGATCCGGTCCCACCGTTCAATGATCCAGCGCTGTCGCAGGTAGCTGAACGCGTGGCGCAGGCGCACCGCGCCCGCGGACAGGTGATCCTGATGATGGGCGCCCACATTATCAAATGTGGCCTGTCGCGTTTCGTCATCGACCTGATGGAGCGGGGCGTGATCACCCACGTGGGGATGAACGGGGCGGGGCCGATCCACGACTTCGAGCTGGCGCTGATCGGCGCAACGACCGAAAGCGTGGCGCGCTACATTACCCAGGGGCAGTTCGGCCTATGGCGGGAGACCGGTCGCATCAATGATGCCATCGCCGCAGGTGCTCGGGACGGGCTGGGGCTGGGCGAAGCGATCGGCCGGATGATCGAAGGGGAAGGGTTCCCGCACCGCGAAGCAAGCATCCTGGCTGCCGGCTGTCGGCTGCGAGTGCCGGTAACCGTGCACGTCGGCATCGGCTACGACATCATCCACGAGCATCCCAATTGCGATGGGGCAGCCTTAGGCGCAACGTCCTACCGCGACTTCCTGACCCTGGCCGAGACGATCACCCACCTGCAGGGCGGGGTGCTCTTGAACTTCGGCACGGCGGTGATGGGGCCAGAGGTGTACCTCAAGGCGCTTTCCATGGCGCGCAACGTGGCGCGACAGGAAGGACGGCGGATCAACGAGTTCGCCACGGGGGTGTTCGACTTGCAAGACCTGGGGCCGGACGTGCATCACGAAGCGCCCAAGACAGAGGCGCAGTACTACTTCCGCCCATTCAAGACGATCCTCATCCGTACGGTGCAAGATGGCGGC
>DYIS01000177.1:0-3963 GCA_020723545.1 Ktedonobacter racemifer | reverse complement strand
TATCCGTGGGCCGCATCAGGCTACGTTCCCGAACCTCTGGCGTCAGGTGATCGCGTTATTGGCAGACGAGTGACAGGTATGGACGCCCAACGACTAGAGGCTATCCTCACTCGCTTTCCGGCCATCACTGTCCTGGTGATGGGCGACTACTTTCTGGACAAGTATCTCATCATAGACCGGCGCCTGAGCGAAGTCTCGCTGGAGACAGGGCTGGAGGCCTTCCAGGTAGTGGAGGTGCGCCCATTCCCGGGCGCGGCGGGGACCGTGGCGTCCAACCTGCGCGCGCTGGGCGTGGGTGTGGTGGCGCTGGGCGTGATCGGCGACGATGGGGAGGGTTATGAGCTGAAGCGTGGGCTGGAGATGATGGGCGTAGATACCGAGCCGTTGGTCCAGGTCCCCGGCCTCCTGACCTCGACCTACACCAAGCCGCTGCTGCGGGAAGCGGACGGTTGGGTGCACGAACTCAACCGGCTGGATATCGTGAACCGCGCCCCACTGCTTCCAGAGGTTGAAGATGCCGTAATCTCGCGGCTGCGCCAGGTCATCGAACGCGTAGAGGGTGTCATCGTCGCCGACCAGGTGCGGGAGCAAAACTGCGGCGTCGTCACCGACCGCGTGCGCCATGAGATCGCCGGGCTGGCCCGTGCGCACCCCGAGGTAATCTTCGCCGCAGATTCCCGGGAGAGGATCGGCTTGTTTCACCACATCACCCTCAAGCCCAATGCCTGGGAGGCCATGAGGGCCGTGCGCCCCAACCGCCAGAGCGATGTCACCCGGCTCGAGGCCGAGGAATGCGGAGCCGAGTTGTACCGGCAGTGCGGCCGGCCGGTGTTCGTCACTCTGGGGATGGATGGTATCCTGGTCTGCGATGATCATGGTTGCCAGCACGTGCCTGCGGTGCCGGTTGCCGGACCCATCGACATCGTGGGCGCAGGAGACAGCACCATGGCCGGGATCGTCTCGGCGCTGTGTGCCGGAGCCAGCCCCAGGGAGGCCGCTCTGATCGGCAACCTGGTGGCCTCGATCACCATCCAGCAGGTGGGCACCACCGGCACCGCCTCGCCCGAGCAGGTGCGTGAACGCTTCGGTGAGTTCATTGGGATGGGCCCTTTCCCAGCGACGTCCGCATCATCAAGCCGGCCCTGATCGAACGTCGGATCGGGGAACTGCAAGGGTCTGCGTTGGGCCCGAGGCTTTCTTTACTAATACAAACACATCAAATGAAGCGTCATTGCGGGGAGCGGAGCAACAAAGTAGAGTGTAGGTCGGCTTTTCTAGCCGACTCGGTACTGTTGATTTCTTTACGGGCAAAGAAAGTCT
Source organism: Ktedonobacter racemifer (assembly GCA_020723545.1). GTDB lineage: Bacteria > Chloroflexota > DTOL01 > DTOL01 > JACQYG01 > JACQYG01. The sequence goes on along the minus strand of DYIS01000177.1, from coordinate 2,643 downwards.
CTGGCGGCGGGTACGATACCCGCCCTACGCCTGGGGATGGTGGCTATGTAACATAGATTAAGCCGCTTGTATTAGAGGGTTGAACCCCAGGTTTCTTTACCGGTGAAAAATGCCGCCTGTTAATACGTTCTCTGGAACGTCACCTTGTACGAGACGTGCCCGTGGTAGTTGGCCTGGGCGGCGCTACACTGGGAGTCGTTTTCGATGTAGCCGCCGGCCTTCAGATCCTCGCACGTGGGCCGGTAAGAATCCAGAGAGCGGGTCACCTGGCTGGTGACCGCATTCCCTGCTTCGTCTTTGACCACTCTCACCTGGTAAGCCCCCTGCATGACGAACTCGTAGACCCCGTGCTTATTTATCGTCCTTCAACCCGGTGACCACCGTCTGCGACCCGCCTGGCCAGGTGACCTCCAGGCTGATGCCGTCCAGAGGCCGGCCGTCCCTGGTCACTACTGATATGAAGATAAGCCACCCGACAAGAAAAAGCAACCAGAACCGGCAACGTTGGGGCAGCGACGTTCTTTACTAGTAAAGAAACAGCCCTGTCAGCCAGGGCACGCTAGAACCAGCGCCAGAGCCAGTATTTCTCGAAGAGGATCTTGCCCCAATGCCAGAGGCGTCCGGGCTGGCGCAGATCTATGGTGGGCGCAGGCTCGCCGTAAAAGTTGCCAGTGGCGTACCCCGCCTTCCCGCCGCCCAGCTCCAGGAAGCACTGGCCCTGCCCATCGAAGCCTTTCATCGAAGCCATGCCCTTGATCTCCGCAGCGATGTTGTGGGCCACCACCTGGGCCTGGGAATGAGCGAAAACGCCGGCTTTGGGCAGCATCAGTGGCGAATTAGGCTGGAATTGCCCCGGCAGCTTGATGGCCGCTACGTCACCAATGGCATATACACGGTCGGCCTTCGTTTTCAGGGTGTTCCTTTCCACCGGTATGAAGCCGGTGTCTCCGGCCAGGCCAGACTCTCTGGCCACTTGGGGGCTTCGGTGCGGCGGCACAGCCACCAGGAGATCGAACTGCACCTTTTCACCTTTGTCGAAGGCAAGCTCCTTTTTCTCAGGGTCAACTGAGGCCACCTTGTGGAACGGGTGGAAAGGGATGTGCTTTGCCTCCAGCATGCCCTTCACCGCGTTGCCCAGGACCGGCCCGGCAGTGGGCATGGGCAGCGGTTCCGGAGTGTAGACGCTCAAGTCCACCCTTTCCCTCAGACCCTTGCTTCGGAACAGGAAATCCAGCAACAGAGCGGTCTCATAGGGGGCCGCCGGGCACTTATAGGGCATGCTGGAAACCAGTACGACCACCCTCCCACCGGAAAAGCCCTTGAGCGTCTCTCGAAGCCTGACCGTTCCCTCCAAATTGTAAACCGTGTGTGCAGCCTCCACCAGGCCAGGTACCTCTCCCGGCGCCAATTCCGCGCCCAGGGACACGATCAGGTAGTCATAGCAGAAATCGCCAGCGCTGGTCTTCACCGTTCCTGAAACCGTGTCGATCCTGGTGATCTCCGCGTTGACATATTCGATACCCTTCCGGATCAAAAGCCCCAGGCCTTTTCTGACCTCCTCAGGCTTTCGCCAGCCCATCATCACCCATAGAAACGATGGGTAGAAGAGGTGCTGTGTTTGCCTATCCACCAGCACAATGCGCTGCTCCCGGCCCAGCTTCGAGCGGAGCTCATTGGCAGCCACCACCCCTCCAGCCCCGCCGCCCAGGACCAATACGGTTTTCCCAGCCATCGCCCGCCTCCTGAAATTAATTCGGGATACCAGAGACCGCCGCGAAGTCCGTTTCTTTACGAGTAGAGAAAGTTTGGGCTACAACAATTTGCCCTGAACTATACTCAGAAGGCCCCGGAAACTGTCGTGCTCTCCTCCAGGGCCAGTTCCGCGAGCTCATCGTACCCGGATACCTGCACGCCGGGGATGACATCGTCGGGGCCCAATCCGCGAAGCGCCAGATCTTCGTTTAGGGCATAGACATGTATTCCGGCGGCCAGGGCTTGTGCTATTGACGTGCCCGCCGTATGCAGATCGCCGCAAATGGCGGCCAAGACGCCATTCTGGGCGAGAAAGACCGAGACCTGGTTCCCCTGGCTACGCATAAGTAGCGCCAGGTGGAAGGCCCTGACGCTTTCAGGGCTGGTGGGCGAGCTGGTTACCAGCAACAATAAACATCTCACTCGGTTATTCCCTCAGTAAACCATGACCGCGTCGGCCGAGGCCAGAAGACCGGCCACCTCCGCGTCGCTGACCAAAGATACCCCTGGGATCAGGCTAGAAGCGCTAAGGCCCCGGATGGGCAAGGCCGATCCCTGTACACAGACGCGAAATTGCCTGCTATTCTTTACTAGTAAAGAAGCTTGGGCAATTAGCCTCTTCAGAGCATCGGAAAGGTTCACCCAACCGGAATCAGCGCTTTGTTGCCAATCCTTGGCCAAGTAAACGCCATCATCGATCATTACCAGGTTCACCTTCAGGCTTGATTTCAGCGCCCCGCCGGCATGCCGCAGGGCTTCGGCGGCGTGGATCGTGCCGTAGGGAGGCTTCCGAACCAGGATACAAAGTGATTCTGCCATTTTCGGTGTCTCCCTATTACTACAACCGTACTTAGGCCAAACAACCCCATATATTGTGGTTCGAGCCAAGTC
>DYIS01000176.1 GCA_020723545.1 Ktedonobacter racemifer | reverse complement strand
GGGCCCGCTATCGGCCTCTACCGCCAACCAGGGCAAACCACAACGGTCGAAGATCCTCTCGTAGGCCTTCACCACCTGGTGATAGCTCTCATCCAGGCCATCCTCAGTGGCATCGAAACTGTAGAGGTCCTTCATGCCGAATTCCCTGGCTCTTAGAAGCCCACCCCGGGGCCTCAGTTCGTCCCGGAATTTGGTCTGTATCTGATAGAGTAGAAGCGGCAGGTCTCGATAGGACTGCACGTGCTGTCGCACCAGGTCCGTCACCACCTCTTCGTGGGTGGGTCCCAGGCAGAGGCTATGGCCCCGGCGGTCTCGCAGCTTGAATAGCGGGGGCTGGAAGCTTTCCCAGCGGCCGGTTTCCTCCCACCGCTCCCGCGGTTGCAGCACCGGCATGGATAGCCCTTGAGCGCCGATGGCATCCATCTCCTCCCGGATGATCTGCTCGATTTTCCGATAGGAGCGCCAGCCAAGCGGCAGGTAGGAGTAGATGCCCGCGGCTGTCTGCCTGATCAGGCCAGCACGAAGCGCTAGCCGGTGGCCCTCAGATTCGGCCTCGGCCGGCGCTTGCCGCAAGGTGCGGGTGAAGAGCTGCGACATCCGCATGGAAGGATAATTCTCCAATCAATTCCGGCATGCCCGTTGGCGAAAGCCTATCTCTCGCCTCGACCTGGATCAGCTCGTTTCAGCCAGGAGCTTGTCGATCTCTGCCAAGAGTGCAGGATATAGCTCGCTTTCCGGCACAGTGCGCACGATCTCGCCTTTCCTGAAGATCACTCCTCGGCCTTTTCCCCCGGCGATGCCCACATCGGCCTCTCTGGCCTCCCCCGGCCCATTGACCACACAGCCCATCACCGCCACCTTGATAGGCTTGTCTATGCCCTCCAGCCGTTTTTCCACGGCGAGGGCCAGGCCTACCAGGTCTATCTCAGTGCGGCCACAGGTGGGACAGGATATCATCACCGGCCCGTGCTCCCTGAGGTTCAAGGCCTTGAGTATTTCATAGGCGGTGATGACCTCTTCCACGGGATCGCCGGTTAGCGACACTCTTATCGTGTCTCCCAGTCCCATATGCAACAACGTGCCGATGCCCACTGCCGACCGGATGGAGCCAGCCCTGGGTGTTCCAGCCTCGGTGATGCCCAGATGGAATGGATAGCTGACCAGTTCAGCCATTCGCTGGTAAGCGGCGATGGTGGTGGGCACGTCGAAGGCCTTAAGGGAAACCTTGATCAGGTCAAAGTCCATGTCCTCCAGGAGGCGAATGTGGCCCAGGGCGGCCTGAACCATCCTCTCACTGACGCCCTGGGGTTTTCCTGATGGTTCCTGGCCGGCCAGGTTGGGTGGCAAGGAGCCGGCATTCACCCCGATGCGAATGGGTATCTCTCGCTCTTTGGAAGCCGACACCACTGCCCTAACCTGTTGGTGGTCCTGGATGTTACCCGGATTGAGGCGCAAGGCATCGACTCCGCCCGCAATCGCGGTCAAAGCCAGACGATAGTCGAAATGGACGTCGGCAACGAGCGGGATGTTTATTGCTTTTTTGATGGCGGGGATGGCCCGGGCAGCCTCCATGTCGGGCACTGCCACCCGAACGATCTCGCACCCCTGCTCGTCCAGTCTTTTTATCTGGGCGACAGTGGCACCTACGTCTCGGGTGTCGGTGTTGGTCATCGATTGTACCACCACCGGCGCACCCCCGCCAACGACGACGGTGCCTATACGCACCGGTTTCGAACCCCTACGTTTGATCATAGCTCACTTTTGCTCATTGGTCAGAACCGGCTCCTTTCAGGGCAAGATCCGCTGGCCGCTGAATAAGCGCAGGAGGTCGAAGTAGGAGACCGCCACCAGGAACGTGAGAAGCGCCGCCAGCCCGAGGAGGTGTACCAAGCCCTCTTTTTCTGGGGCGATGCGTTTGCCCCGGCGAAGCGCTTCCAGGATCACGAAGACCAGGCGCCCACCATCCAAGGCGGGGATGGGGAGCAGGTTGAAAATGCCCAGGTTTACGCTGAGAAAAGCAGCGAACTCCAGCGTGGGCAAAAGCCCCAGCCGCGCTATTTCCCCCGTGGCCTGGGCGATCCCTACCGGTCCGATAGGCTGCACGCTCTGGGCCGGGATCAGGCCCTGCAAGACCGCCACCGGGATGTACAGCGTCAGTGCCACGACTTTTAAGGTTTCTCCTGCGGCGAGAAACAGCACTCTCCAAATAGGGTAATACTCCTTAACTGGCTTACTGCCCAGGACGCCGATGACCCACCTGTTTTCCGCCTCGAAGTACTGCGGCTGGACCTGGTAGGCCTGGACCTGTCCATTTCGGCTAACGGTCACCTTGACGACCTGCCCATTCTTGGCACCGATCAGCGGCCGGATGTCGACGAAGTATTTCACGGCGTGATCATCCACGGCCAGGATGCGGTCTCCCGCCTGGAGCCCGGCTTTGGCTGCCGGCAAATCCGCGGTGATACTGCTGATCTCCGGGCTGACGCCAACGACAACACCCTGCGAGAAGGCCAGGGCGAAAAGCAAGACCGCTAATAAGAGATTCATGGCCGGGCCAGCCACCAACACCGCAGCCCGTTGCCGGGGGCTTCGGCTGGCCAGGCTGCCGGGCACGCTTGGGTCTTCCTCCCCGGCCATCCGGACATACCCACCAAAAGGTATCAAGTTTATGGCATAATCGATCCCACCTCGTTTTATGGCCAGGAGCCGAGGCGGGTAACCGAAGGCGAACTCCTCGATCTTCACCCCTGCCCGTCTGGCGGCCAGGAAATGGCCTAACTCGTGGACGAAAACCAGCACGCTGAATACCACTGCGAAAACTATGATGGTGGTCATTGTGTCTCCATCGGCCAGTATCTAAGACCGGGACAACTATGTTCTCCGGGTTGTCTCCTAAACCGATGCCGGATGAGGGCGCCTCTGGCTAGCCAGGCCGTTTGCGGCGGTGGTATATCAGCTCGGCCAATGCGAAATCCTCAGGGGTGGTGACCTTGATATTCTCGTAGGAGCCCATGTACAGCTTTACCTTGATCCCCAGTCGCTCCAGAAGCATGGCGTCGTCGGTAGCCTCACCCAGGGGGCTGGTGTACCCTTGGTAGATCAGATCGTACCGGAATACCTGTGGCGTCTGTACGGCCCAGAGAAGAGAACGGTCTAGAGTAGAACGCACCGTCAGGTCAGCCTGGGCCACCTTGATCGTGTCCTTGACCGGAACGGCAGCCACCGCGGCGCCGTGCTCTTTGGCCTCGGCCAGGCCTTTTTCGATGAGCTCCCGGGTTACCAGGGGACGAGCACCATCGTGGATCACTACCCAATCGCAGCTCCCTGCCTGCAATAGCCCCTGTTTGACCGAATCCTGTCTCCGCTGTCCCCCGCGACAGATACTGGTCACCTTGTGCCAGCCCTGGCGGGTGGACAAGTCCCAGGCATCCTGGAGATTTGCCTCGCTCACCACCAACACGATCTCCTGGATAGCGGGGCATGCCTCAAAAACACCCACGGTGTGGGCCAAAAGCGGCTGTCCGTCCAGCTCTACAAAGAGCTTGTTGAGGCCTCCCATCCGGGAGCTGGTGCCCGCCGCCGCGATGATCGTTACAACTCGCCCTCTCATGTGCTGCCCCTACTGCGTTGCTGCGACACAGTGCCATCCAGCTTCTCGGGTCTCATTGCCCAGTGATCTTCGGATGGGCGAAGATCATCCGGCCGGCCACGGTCTGAAGCACTCTGGTCACCACCACCTCTAGCTCGTTACCCAGGAACTTCCGGCCGCCTTCAACCACCACCATAGTGCCATCGTCCAGATAACCAACCCCCTGGCCTACTTCCTTTCCCTCCTGGATAACCCTGACCACCAGCTCCTCCCCCGGCAGAACCACCGACTTGACGGCGTTAGCCAGTTCATTTATGTTCAAGACCTGGACTCCCTGCAACTCGGCCACGCGGTTAAGGTTGTAGTCGTTGGTTATAATGGGGCAGCGGAGGTTTTTCGCCAGTTTGATCAGCTTGGAGTCGACGTCGCTGGAGCCATCGATGTCCATCTCGGAGATCTGGATGGGCACCAGGGATTCTTTTTGCAGCCTGTTCAGGATATCCAGACCACGCCTTCCCCGGTTGCGACGCAGCACGTCAGGCGAGTCGGCGATGTGCTGAAGCTCATTCAGCACAAAACGTGGGATCAACATCACGCCCGAGATAAAGCCGGTTTGGCTGACGTCAGCAATGCGTCCATCTATAACCGTGCTGGTGTCGAGTAAGACGTAATCCGCTTTTTTCTGCAGCTTGGCTTCGATGAGGCCCGCCCAGGGCAGCCCCAAAAGCTCAAACAGCTCTTTTTCCCGCATGACCATGATGGCGATGCCCAGATAGCCGAAAATGAGACAGCCTACGAAGGGCAGGATTTTGCCAAAGGGTGAGGGCAGGAGCGATAGCGGGAGGGCTAGCAGCGCAGAGATAACGAGCCCAACTGTCAACCCGATGATGCCAGCCAGGAGATCCTGTACTGGCATCTGCTTGAGTGCTTTTCGGGCCACCCGGAATGGACGAGTGGTGAGATATGGGGTGATCAGTAAGCCCAGGCCGGCCCCGGCGGAGACCAAGGCCAGGACGCTACGGATCTCCTCTGCCGATGCACCACCAATGGATAGGATGATTCCAACCTGCCAGGCCGCTGCCGCAAACACCACCATGCCCACCAATCGCAGATAAAACTCGATGCTCATAAGTCCCTCCAGTGCACCTCAGCAAAAAAATAAGTGTACCGAAAGTAGTACACTTAGTATCTCTCAATACCAAACCAGAGTGCTCAAGGTCCCCGGTTACCGTGTTTTCTTTCGTAGTGAGAACAAAAGGATGACTGCGAACTACTCAACCACATATTAGCATACCGCTTTGGGTTTGTCAAAGCAACGCTGTGCGGGGGCTACTACGCTACACATTTGACCACGATGTCACCTGGGGGAACTCCCACCAGGGCATCGCTGGACCCCATTGCTATTCACCTGGCCCCCTTGAACGCAACCCCCAGTGTCTCCTCCACTGTCCTGAGGCCAATGACCTCGATATCTGGGGTGCCACGCAGGGAGCGTAGGGCAGACTTTGGAAGCAGGCACCGCCGGAACCCCAGCTTGGCCGCCTCATTGAGCCTCTTTTCCACCTGGGTCATCGCGCGCAGCTCGCCGGAAAGGCCGATCTCTCCAACGACCACCATGTCCATTGGCACCGGCAAATTGCGTATGCTAGAAACAATGGCCAGGGCCACTCCCAGGTCCACCGCCGGCTCGTCAACCTGGAAGCCTCCCACAACGTTGACGAACAGGTCTTGATCGCCCAACTTCAAACCAACGCGCTTGGACAAAACGGCGGTGAGCATCAGCAGACGATTGAAGTCTATCCCGTTGGGCGTACGCCGGGGCAGGCCGAAGCTGGTGGCACTGGTCAACGCCTGGATTTCCAAAAGGATCGGCCTGGTTCCCTCCAGCGTGACCACCACCGTAGAGCCCACGCCACTGGAGCGCTCTGAGAGGAAAACTTCCGATGGATTCGGCACCTCCACCATGCCATCCTCACGCATCTCGAAGACCCCGACCTCATTGGTGGATCCGAAGCGGTTCTTGACCGCTCTCAGCAAACGGTATGACTGAAACCTCTCTCCCTCCAGGTATAAAACCGTGTCAACGATGTGTTCCAGCACCTTGGGCCCGGCAATGGCGCCCTCCTTGGTGACATGGCCCACTAAAAATACCGGCACGTGGGTGGCCTTTGCCACCTGCATCAATCTCAGGGTGCACTCTCTCAATTGGCCCACGCTGCC
>DYIS01000175.1 GCA_020723545.1 Ktedonobacter racemifer | reverse complement strand
TAGGGTGGTTAGATAATGATCTAAGCACCTCCGCCCAGCCGCTAAAAATGATCTTCCTGCATCACCCGCCCTTCGACCCGCAGGGAGGCAGCCATGTTCTGGTCCGGGGAGGAGCCGAACTCATATCCCTGGCGACCAGACATCGGGCAAAGTATGTGTTCGCCGGGCACATCCATGGCTACGCCAGGGAAACGCGCGACGGCGTTACCTACATTGTCACCGGCGGTGGCGGTGCCCCGCTGTACTATCCGCCTGAAAATGGAGGGTTCTATCACTACGTTCGAGTGAGCGTCATGGGCGAGGAAGTGAGGGACGAGGTAGTCAAGGTAAGCGCCCCATGAACTGCGCATCCCGGCTCATCCAGGGAGTTTAGCTTGCCACCCTTTGCTCTAGGCCTGGTGCTATCGGCGGCGGTCTTGCATGCCTCATATCACCTGCTCTACAAGAAGAGCCTGGATAAAGAGGCTTTTAGCTGGTGGCTACTCTGCGTCTCTACCGTGGCCTATTTCCCTCTGTTCCTGGCTTACCAGCCCTCTATCCCAGCCGACGGGTGGCCCCTGATCCTGGCCAGTGGGGCCGGCGAGACCATGTACTTTGCCCTCCTGGCGCGAGCCTATGACCTGGGAGACTTGTCCCTGGTCTACCCCCTGGCCCGAGGCTCGGCGCCGCTATTCATCTTTCTCCTGGCATTCTCCATGCTGGGCGAGCGGGTGGCAGCCCTGGGTATGCTGGGGATTGGCTTGGTAGCGGTGGGGCTTTACCTGTTGCCCCTGCGTTCCCTGGACGACATCATACTGCCACTACGGGCGCTGAGGGACAGGCCAGCCCGGTTGGCGTTATTGGCAGGGATGGCCATCTCCGCCTACACCGTGACCGATAAGGTCGGGGTCAGACTGGTGGACCCCTTTCCCTATATCTATCTGGTTCTAGCGGTCACCCTGGGGTTCTTCACGATGTACCTGCTGGTCACCCACAGGATCGGCCCCTTGCCGCGCGAGTGGCGCGCTAATAAGGTAAGCGTGTCGCTTTCTGGCATCCTGGGATTGTTCACCTATCTTCTGGTCTTGAAAGCCATGCAGATGAGTTACGTGAGCTACGTGGGGTCGGTGCGCGAGGTGAGCATCGTATTGGGTGCGCTAATAGGGTGGCTTGTCCTGAAAGAGGAGTGCGGTCCTCTGCGCCTGACGGCATCGGCCCTGGTGTTCGCCGGCACGCTCCTGATTGGAGCATCCAGATGAGCAAAGAAGAAGTCCGCGGGCTCGTCTACGTGGCCCTGGCGGTGACATTCTTCAGCACCAGCCCCGTGCTCATCCGTTGGGCGGCACCGGTGTCGCCGTTCGAGATTACCTTCTGGCGGTTGACAGCCGCCGCACCCATCGTCTTGTTGCTGGCCACGCTCGCCGGAGAGCGAATCGACCTCCGGGGGCAGGACCTACCCAGGTTCGTGCTTTTCGGTTTGATCACCGCCCTGCATTTCTTCTTCTACATCTCCTCGCTGAGCTTCACCAGCATCTCCCACTCCCTGGCCCTGGTTTACACGTCCCCCGTCTTCGTCACGCTCTTCTCCGGCGTATTTCTCAAAGAACCCATCCTCCGTCGCAAATACGTCGGCATCGCCCTGGCATTGGTTGGCGTGGCGGTCCTGGCAGGGTTTGAGCCGAAGCTTAGCTGGCGCATGCTACTCGGCGACGCCCTGGCCATGGGCTCGGCGGTTTGCTTCGGGCTGTATTCAGTGGTCGGACGGGGCCAACGAGCCAATTACCCTCTCCTGACCTACGCCTTGGGGGTTTACGGCATGGCGGCGCTCTGGATGGCCCCACTTGCGGCAGCCAGCTTCCGGCCGGCTTACCACCCGGGCGCGGTGCTGGCCATCCTGGCCCTGGGGGTCTTCCCCCTGGGCTTCGGACACACCCTGTACAACGCGGCCCTGCGCCGTCTCCATGCCACCTATGTCAACCTCATCGCCACCCAGGAGGTAACCGGTGGCATCCTATTGGGCTATTTTTTGCTGGGCGAGGCACCCAGCTTTAATTCTCTCCTCGGCGCGGCCGTGACATTGGCCGGGATAGCGGTGGTCCTACTATGAATTGCGATACCAATATCGTTGGCAGAGCCTGAGCTACTCCGAAAATTGCCTGCGTTGTGGCGAATGGCTCTGTCGACCAGTATATTGGAGGTACGGATGAGAAAAACCAAGCTGATCGTGGTCTCCCATACCCACTGGGACCGTGAATGGTACGAGCCCTTTCAATTGTTCCGGATAAGGCTGGTCCGGCTGCTGGACAGGTTGCTGGACATCCTGGCCAGCGACCCGAAATATCGCCATTTCACCCTGGATGGCCAGACGGTGATCCTGGAAGATTATCTGGAGGTCAGGCCGGAGAAGGAGAAGGAGATCCGCGAGCACGTGCGCAGCGGCAGGCTCCTGGTAGGCCCCTGGTACGTCCTCCCCGACGAGTTCCTGGTGAGCGGTGAGGCGCTCATTCGCAACCTGATGCTGGGACATCACACGGCATCGCATTTCGGCCCCGTCATGCCGGTGGGCTACGTCCCTGACCCCTTCGGCCACATCAGCCAGTTGCCCCAGATCCTAAAGGGCTTCGGCATCGACCAGGCGGTCTTCCGCCGGGGGCTGAGCGACGAGAAGACCGAGCTGCGCTGGGAGGCACCAGACGGCACCTCGGTCTTCGTGTCCTATTTGCGAGACGGTTATGCTAACGCCCACGGGTTGCCGCTGGAGCCCGGTGCACTTTTGCAGCGGATCAGCGAGATCAGGTCTTCTCTGGAACCCTTCGCCACCACCGATTATCTTTTGCTGCTAAATGGCGATGACCATGCCGAGCCCCAGGCGGGCCTACCTGTCGCCCTCGAAGCGGTCAATCGCGAATTAGCCGACGCGAAATTGATCCACGGGACCTTGCCCATGTACCTGGCGGCGGTGCGGAAGGCTAATCCTCAGGTTTCCACCATTCGGGGCGAGCTTCGCTGCCCCAAGCGCCATCACCTGGTGCCCGGTGTCCTCTCCGCCCGGATGTGGATCAAGCAGCGCAACGCCCGGTGTGAAGCGCTCCTGGAGAAGTGGGCCGAGCCGATGGCGGCGATAGCCGAGCGGATGACTCGATCGGTTGATGGGCCGATGAGCGGGATCACCGAGCCAGTTGCTCCTCCACTTTTCCCATCGTCAACCCACTCGCTCATCTGGCGAGCCTGGAAATACCTGTTGCAAAATCAGCCTCACGATTCCATCTGCGGGTGTAGCGTGGACCAGGTACACCGGGAGATGGCGACCCGCTACGACTGGTCGGAACAGATCGCCGAAGAGCTCACCCAACAAGGCCTGCAAGCTATCTCCCAGGCCATCGACACTGCTTCACTGACCAGCAAAGAGCCAGAGCTCGCTCCGCGCTCATCGCTCCTCCCTATCATCGTCTTCAACCCGGTCTCGGGCCCCCGCACCGACTGGGTGGAGGCTACTGTGGATCTGCCCGGCAGCCTGGAGAGCTTTGAGGTCGTCGACCGGGATGGCCGCACCGTCCCATTCCAGGTACTCAGCACCCAGCAGGAGGAGCTAGCGTCCTTCGACTTCGACCAGGAAGGCCTCCGCGGGGCTCTCTCCATGGTAGTGGAAGGTAGGGTGCTGGGCATGGTGGTAAAAGAGGTGTATTTCCAGGAGGATGGAAACTGCCTGCATGTGGACATCACCCTGGTGGAGCACGGCGAGCCTGACGTGGGCCTGGTGGCCGATTCCATGAAGCGGCTCCAGCAAGCCCTGGAGGCTGGCAGGGCGCAGCTCTTTCGTGTGCGCGTGCACAAGGCCCAGGAGGTGAAGCTCGGGCTGATCGTCAACGACGTGCCGGGCTATGGGTACAAGACCTTCGCCATCGTGCCCGGGAAAGAAGGCCCCAGAGCCTCTGATGCTGAGGGATTGCTGAGTTCCCAGGTCCACCTGGAAAACGAGTTCTACCGCGTGGCGGTGGATGCCGCTGATGGCACTCTGGTGGTGACAGACAAGGAGACCGGGATGGTATTCCCAGGGCTGAACCAGTTCGTGGACGGCGCCGATGTCGGCGATGAATACAACTATTGCCCGCCGGCACGGGATCAGCTAGTGGAGCGGCCAGCCTCTGCCCCGGAGATCAGCTTGGTGTCCTCTGGCCCAGCTCGGGCCACTTTGCGCATCAGCCAGGCCTACCGTTTGCCGGCTGGCCTCGGCGAAGGCCGTGAGGCCCGATCAGCGGAAACGGTAGATGTGCCCATCGTCAGCTACGCCAGTCTGTATCCCGGGGTGAAGCGCATCGACATCCGCACTGAAGTGGACAATAGGGCTAAGGACCACCGCCTGCGGGTGATTTTCCCCACCCCCATCGTGACCGATTGCTCCCACGCCGCCGGCGTCTTCGACATCCTGAGGCGGCCCCTGGACATGCCGCAGAACACCGCTGCCTGGATAGAGCAGCCCGTGCCCACCCACCCGCAGAAGGAATTCGTGGACGTGAGCGACGGAGTAGTGGGCTTCACGCTGGCTAACCGTGGTTTGCCGGAGTACGAGGTTATAAGAGGAGAGACTGGCGTTGCCGTGGCTTTGACCCTGCTCCGCTGCGTAGGGGTTCTGTCAGCCAGCGACCTGCCCTGTCGCCAGGGCGCGGCGGGGCCCTTGCTGGCCACGCCTGAGGCCCAATGTCCGGGGAAGCACGTCTTTGAATACTCTATGACGCCCCACGCCGGCAGTTGGGATCAGGCGTGCTGTGGGGCCTCATTCTTCAACCATCCCATGCGCGCTGTCTCCGCCACGAGAAAAGCAGGTGTCTGGCCAACCGGAGCGTCGTTCATCGAGCTCGAGCCCCGGTGCCTGGAGATCAGCGCCATAAAGAGGGCTGAAAGAGGCGATGCCCTCATCGTGCGCTTCTGGAATACCTCTGAGAAATCCCAGGAGGCCACCTTGCGGTCACCCTTACCCGTCCGGTCGGCGTATCTGGCCGATATGGCCGAGGATCCCCAGGCTCCTTTGGCGATTGCGGGGGATGGCACCATCCATCTATCGGTCCGTGGCCGACAGATCATCACCACGAGACTGGAGTAGCAAGGGACAAAAAATAAGCTCCTCTGGCAATGAGCTATTTTCCCAAGGGGTTGCCCCCCCAGTATCGTCACCGCTGCGGCGTTTCACTTCCGTGTTCGGGATGGGAACGGGTGGTGCCACCGCGCTCAAATCACCAGAAGAGCCTATTTGCGAGGTAATGAGTATACAAGCGATGAGTCAATGAGAGATGAGTGGTTCAGCCCCTCGTTGACGCGTCACTGGTTAGCTCATTGACTACCATCAACGCCCTAGAAACTGAATAGAATGCGTCTTCAACTTTGTTGACCTAACGCGGGAAGCCATCGTCCATTAGTACTGCTTAGCTACGGGTGTTGCCACCTTTCCACTTGCAGCCTATCAAGCAGGTTATCTACCTGCGGACTCCCGAGCTTGCGCTCATGGTGATCTCATCTTGGGGTGGGCTTCTCACTTAGATGCTTTCAGCGATTATCCCTTCCGGACATAGCTACCCAGCAGCGCCCCTGGCGGGACGACTGGCACACCAGCGGTCCGTCCCTCTCGGTCCTCTCGTACTAGAGAGAGCTCCCCTCAAATCACCAACGCCCACGACGGATAGAGACCGAACTGTCTCACGACGTTCTGAACCCAGCTCGCGTACCGCTTTAATGGGCGAACAGCCCAACCCTTGGGACCTACTTCAGCCCCAGGATGCGATGAGCCGACATCGAGGTGCCAAACCTTGCCGTCGATGTGAACTCTTGGGCAAGATA
>DYIS01000002.1:41147-41691 GCA_020723545.1 Ktedonobacter racemifer | reverse complement strand
CAGTCTTCGAACTCTGACCTGGCCGCCTTCGTGGACGAAATCCACTGGCCTACCCCGGCTTCCGACAACTGGATGCATCCGCACGGCTGCTTTTTCATCCTGCAAGACCTAGCAACCGGACACATCGCCAAGAGCACCGACGGGACGCTGCGCGCGGTACGCCGACGCTATCAGCCGGATGGGACGCTCGTCAACCACCTGAGCGCGTTTGGTGGCGAGATACTCTTGCGCCTTCAGGATTTCTGTGTCCCTGGTCAGGACGTATGGGTACGGCGATTGACGTTGTCACACGCGGCGCGTAAACCAAAGCGCGTGCGCGTCATCTTTTTCTTTGCACCGCGCACCGGCGACGAAGACGGAGTACTGCGCGCAGAACGCACTGGGTCAGGATTTCTGTTTCACGGTCGAGATGATGCGCCTTTCATTGGTCTGCACCTTGACAAACCGGTCGCGGCGTGGATGCTCTCTGAGTTCGCGTACCCGCGCGCGGCGCTGGGCGAATTGCGCGCCGAAGGCGAGCATCGCCAGGCTGATCGCGTCGAGT
>DYIS01000002.1:15534-41137 GCA_020723545.1 Ktedonobacter racemifer | reverse complement strand
GATGTGCAGCCCGGTCAGGCTGAGCCAATCCACTACGCCATCGCGTTCAGTCAAGGCGAGGTTGGCGCGCTCGACGCGCTATACGTACAGACGCGCCGTTGGTGGCGCGGCTGGTTTCGGAATGGCGTGATCGTCGAAACCAAGAACCGCAAAGTGAACTGGCTCTACCGAGTCAACCTGATGATCGCCAAGATGTGCCAGGCCGAAAACGGTGCGGTGCTCTACGTGGGTTGCGACGACTATGGTGCACGCGCCTGGCCGCGCGATGGCATCTGGTACGCCATCGGCATGGACTATGCTGGCCATCACGCGGAAGCGGAGAAGGCACTACAGTGGTGTACGACGCTGAAGCGCAAAGACGACGGCTTATTCTACGTGAACTATCTCGTGGACGGCGACCAGCCGGATTGGACTCAGCCCGAGTTCGACTATTTTGGCGAAATCCTCGCTGGGTTTTGGCTGCATTATCTGTTTACACGTCAGCCCGAGTGGCTGGCACAGCATGGGGTGTTCTTGCGCGGCTGCGCGGAAGCCATTGTGAACCTACTGGACGAGAACAACTTGGTGCGCGCCGACACCTCGATTTGGGAGGATCATCTGGCACAGAATACGTTTACATCCGGCATGTGTGCGTTTGGTTTGTGGTGTGCCGCGCGAGTGGCTGAAACACTGGGACATGGGGAACTCGCCCTGTTCTGGGAGGGGACAGGGCAGAGAATGAAACAGGCCATCCTCACCCTGCCCTATGATGCGACGCGTGGATGCCTGACCGTGAGTCCTGGCAGTCACTATGTAGATGGTGCAGTGCTCACGCTCAACTCCTGGTTCCCTCTTCTGCGCGGCGAGGAGAAGTTCGAACGTGGGCTGTTGGCGATAGTGGACGCGCTATGGCATGACGCCCTCGGTGGGTTGAAACGGCGTGAGGCCGAGGAGAACACACCGCGCCAGGACTGGGACAAGTTTCCCTGGCCGGGCGTGACGCTGTGGGCCGCTGACGCCTTCGTCGAAGCCGGGCGATGGCAGGATGCGACCCGCTGTCTCGACTGGGTGATTGACCACGCTATGCCAGAGGGGATTATTGCCGAGAACGTTCACCCGCGCGGCCACTCCCGTTTCCCAATGCCGAGTTATTCGTCGGCTGGATTCGCCCGCACGTTAATTCGTTTGGGTGGCCTCGAGTTCGATGGACATCTCCGCTACGGCAAACCTGTGGCCCTCCCGCGCGTGGGGCAGGTTCGACTGCACAACTTCCGAGGAGAGCGCATTGAAACATAAATCGGTCTTCGTCTTGGGCGTGGATGGCGGTGGAAGCAAGACCGTTTGCGTCGTGCTCGACGCGCGGCGTCGCGAACTGGCGCGCGGCGAAGGCGGACCATCGGATCACTACACCGTCGGCTATGCGGTGGCGCGCGAGGCACTGTGCACCGCTATCATCAGCGCTTTGGAGACGAGTCACTTAATTGCCGATTTGGTGTCAGCGATCTGTCTGGGCATGGCCGGCGTGGATCGGCCAGAAGATGAACAGATCATCCATCAGATGGTGCGAGAGATCATCGTCGTGCCGCGCGTGCGCGTCGTGAACGATGCGGTAATCGCGCTCGTCGGTGGCGTAGGGCAGCCCTACGGTGTAGCGATCATCTCCGGTACCGGCTCGATTGCTTACGGTATCAACGCCCGCGGCCAGGTGCGGCGCGCCGGCGGCTGGGGTTATTTGCTAGGAGATGAAGGAAGTGGCTATGACATTGGGCGGCGGGCGCTGCAGGCTGCGCTGCGCGCCCACGATGGCCGTGGCCAGCCAACGCGCCTTCTGCCGATGCTCCTGGCGCATCTGAACCTGACGCGCATCGAAGACTTGATGGCATTGATTCACCTGCAAGGCTTTCAGCGTCATCAGATTGCCGCGCTGGTCCCGTTGGTGGAACAGGCCGTCACGGAAGGCGACCAGGTCGCGTGGAACATCCTACGTGGCGCGGCAGAAGAGTTGGCGCTGGCCGCGCGCGCCGTCATCCAGGGATTGGAGATGCAAGACGAGGCATTCGATGTGGTCTTGGTGGGTGGTGTGTTTAAGATCGGCGCGTGTTTGGTGGAGGAGGTACGGAGGCGCGTGCTCGACACAGCCCCGCAGGCGAACGTGATTCTCCCACGCCACGAGCCGGTCGTCGGCGCAGCGTTGCTCGCGCTCGATCTGGCGCGCGAAGATTTTGGGGCGCCGATAAACGCGGATTCACACAGATCTTTTTTTCTACGTTCATCCGCGTGAATCAGCGTCCAGAAGATTTGGTCGCGGCGCGAGAGCCGTTGCCGAGCGCTGAGGGGGACAGGCATGCCAGACATCATCGAGATTAATGTTCCGTTCGAGGAGATTATTGCGCGCAAGGAGCGCGTGACCCAAGCGAAGCGTTTTATGGAGACAGACCGGGTGCCCGTTTGGCCTTCCATTCAATATCGCTATCTCCTACCCGTTATCGGCACACGCTTTCACGACTATTACAATGATCCCCAAGTCATGCTGCGTTCGCAGATTCTGGCTCAAAAGTGGCTAATGGAGAACGTCAAGACTGACCAGTACGATATCACGGGGGCATGGATAGGCGGATGGACGGATTTTCAGAACGCCACTGAAGCGTCGGCTTTGGGATGTGAGGTGTTCTTTCCCGAAAACGACATCCCGTGGGTGAGGGGAGGCTGGGTCAAGACCGATGCCGATCTACGCCGTCTGGAGCAGATTGACGTCGTAAATAGTGGTCTAAACGGTCGGCAGGTTGCTTTCCGTCACGCGATGATAGAGATCGCGGAGAAATATCCGGTGCGTTTCCTGGGAGGCCCCATATTCTATCCCGGCGCCAATCCTGCGCTGACAAACATTTCGGATGGTCCTTTCACGGTGGCTGCGGCCCTGCTGGGATACACTGAGATATTTGCCGCGGTGATTGAACGCCCGGACTTTGTGAGCGAGTTATTGAGCATCGTTACCGACAAGATTGTCGCTTGGTTGGATTTTTGTTGGACGGAAGTGCAAATCCCCCATCGCGATTTTGCCTGGGCCGACGATCTGGCGGCATACCTTTCGCCCAAGGTTTACCACGCAATCGTATTGCCCTATGAAAAGAAATTGCGATTCCATTTTGATGGTAGGGTGAGTCTGCACATGTGCGGGCACACCAATCACCTGCTGCGCATTCTTGCCGATGAACTACAGATTAACGAATACGATGGTTTTGGTTGGGAGGTAGATCTAGATTTGATCGGTCAGGTGATGGGCGGCCGGGTGGTACTGATTGGCAACGTTAACCCGTTGATTGTCGCAACCGGCACGCCTGTGCAGGTGAAGGCAGAAACGCGGCGTGTTATCGAGAAATTGGCTCACTATAAGGGGCTGATCATTCAAGACGGAAATAATATCCCACCTGGCTCTCCGGTCGAGAATATCAATGCCATGATGGAAGCGGCACAGGAATACGGGCGCTATCCAATGTAGAGGAGGTACGCGATGAACCGAGTGAAAAACAGCGTAGGCATTTGGGCATTTCAAGAAATGCCCACACGCTTTCTGGGCGCGGGCTATCATCCTGAATTCAAGGGGCTGGACATGGTCGCCCGTACCGAGATGGTGGTGAAAGGTTGTGGCGCCCTGGTAGACGGCTTTGAGTATCACTATCCCAACGAGATCAACGAACAGAACGTTGACGCCATTGTCAAGATCCTGAGCAAAGGGCACGACGTTTATTGCATTGCCAGCGGTGCGCATACCTTCTCCAGGCACGCCTACGGCGCGTTCACGAATCCCGACCCCAGGATCCGCGCTGATGCCATCGCCATGGCCAAAGCTGGCATTGATTTGGCTGCTAGCCTCAAAGCTCACTTTATCATCTGGCCGGGCATCGAAGGCTACAACTATCCCTTCCAGTGCGATTACCGCGCCGCATGGAGCTGGTTCCTCGACGCCATCCGCCAATGTGCCGAGCACGCGCGCCAGCAAGGCGTGACGATCCTGCTGGAGCACAAGAACTCCGAGCCGGCGATGAAGATCCATATGCGCGACGTGGGGATGACGCTGTATGTCATCCACCGGCTGCAGGCCATAGGGATGGACACCTCCAACATCAAGATCAACCTCGACTGGCAGCACCTTATCATGAATGGGGAACATATACCTGAGTACATTACCCTGTTGTCCGACGCCGGGCTCCTGTGGCATCTTCATGCCAACAGCGGCTGGGGCACCTTCGACGACGACAACATGGTGGGTGCGACCTATTTTATGACCACGCTCGAAATCGCCAAGACGCTCCAGCAAGTCGGCTACGGCCAGAACAGCGAGCGCGTTGGATTTGACCTGTTCCCTTACACCGAGAACCCGGTCGAGGTGGTGAACCAGGGCGTGCTCCAATGGGAGTTTATCTGGGAACTCGCGACCAAAATTGATGATGCAGCCCTGGCTGAGGCGCGCAAGAAGAAGGACGCCGTAAGGGCGTACCAGGCCGTGTTTGCTGCGCTCGGCCTCGACAAGGACTTCATCGAGCGCGTCTATCGCAGCCGCTCTGTCTTGTGAACTCAGAGGGCAGGATGCCTTACCTGATCGGCGTTGACATCGGCACCACTGGTGCAAAAACCCTCATCATCTCTGAGACCGGTGACGTGGTGGCCAGCGCAGCGGTCGAATATCCGCTCTACATGCCGCACCCAAACTGGTCGGAGCAAGACCCGCAGGACTGGTGGTGCGCCACCGTGCAAAGCGTCCAGGCCGCGCTCGCCCAGGCAAAAGTCGCGCCGCGCGAGGTGAAGGGCCTGGGCCTCACCGGGCAGATGCACGGCCTGGTCTTGCTCGATAAGGATGGCCACGTGCTGCGCCCGGCCATTTTGTGGAACGATCAACGCACCGGGGCGGAGTGCCAGTGGATCACCGAACGAATCGGCTTCTCGCGCCTGATGGAACTGGTCTGCAACCCTGCACTTCCCGGCTTTACCGCGCCGAAAATCGTCTGGGTGCGCGAGCACGAGCCGCAAGTCTATGAGCAGGTCGCGCACATCTTGCTCCCCAAAGACTATATCCGCTATCGCCTGACTGGCGAGTTCGCTACCGAAGTCTCCGACGCGTCAGGCATGTTGCTCCTCGACATGCGTCAGCGCGCCTGGTCGGACGGGATGCTGCACGCGCTCGACATTCCGGGCGGCTGGCTGCCGACGTGCTACGAATCGCCGGTGATCAGCGGGCGCGTGACAGAGGTTGCCGCGCAAGCGACTGGGCTACCTCTCGGTCTTCCCGTCGTCGGCGGCGGAGGCGATCAGGCTGCGCAGGCAGTCGGAAGCGGCATCGTACGCGGTGGGCTGGTGTCGGCGACGATCGGCACCTCCGGCGTCATCTTTGCCCACACAGATGAGATGCGCGTTGAGCCGCAAGGCCGCCTGCACGCGTTTTGCCACGCCGTCCCCGGCAAGTGGCACGTTATGGGCGTAATGCTCTCCGCCGGTGGGAGCCTGCGCTGGTTCCGCGATGCTCTCGGTCAGCCGGAGAAGACGGTTGCCGAGCTCATTGGTCGCGATCCCTACGAGTTGCTGACGGAAGAGGCGGAGCGCGTGCCACCCGGCAGTGAAGGACTCGTGTTCTTGCCGTATCTCACTGGCGAACGCACACCTTATCCCGACCCCAACGCGCGCGGTGCGTTCATTGGCCTGACGGTGCGTCATACCAAGGCCCATCTGGCGCGTGCCGTGCTCGAAGGTGTCGCGTTTGGCTTGCGGGATTCGCTAGAATTGCTGAAAGGCTTGGGGCAAAGCGTGACGCAGGTGCGTGCCTCCGGGGGCGGGGCGCGCAGCGAGTTGTGGCAACAGATTCTCGCTGACGTTTTCGGCGTCGAACTCGTCACACTCAACATAACCGAAGGTGCCTCCTATGGCGCGGCGCTCCTCGCTGGCGTCGGCGCCGGGATTTGCACGAGCATCGAAGAGGCGTGCGACCGCGTCATCCGTATCACGCGCCACGTCAAGCCGGTTCCGAAAAACGTCGCGCGGTATGAGGAGTATTACAGGCTCTACCGTTCACTTTATCCTGCCCTGAAGCCGACATTCGATCGCGCCACTCAGATGTTTAAACGAGGGAAAAGCCCATGATTCTTGAGATGCTTGCCGAGGCATTGTACCACGGTCGCGCTAATGAGGTGACTAATCTGACACGTCGCGCGTTGGCGGAGAACATCAGCGCGCTACAAATCCTACAGGACGGCCTCTTGCGAGGGATGGATCGCGTCGGATGCGAGTTCAAGGCCGGTGAATTATTCTTGCCCGAAGTGATCGCCTCTGCCAAGGCGATGCATGCCGGGCTGTCCCTCTTGCGTCCCCTCCTGGCACAAAGCCCGAGCACGCGCCTCGGCCGGGTCGTCATCGGCACTGTGCAGGGCGATTTGCATGACATTGGCAAGAACCTGGTGGCGATGATGCTCGAAGGTGCGGGATTTGAAGTGATTGACCTGGGTGTGGACGTGACAGCGACGCGTTTTGAGGACGCGGTGCGCCAGTTTCAACCGGATCTGCTTGGCCTCTCCGCTCTGTTGACGACGACGATGCCGGAGATGCCTCGCGTCATCGCCGCACTCGATTCCGCTGGCTTGCGCCGCCAGGTCAAAGTGATGATCGGCGGTGCACCGGTGACGCAGCACTTTGCGGACGAAATCGGCGCGGATGGCTACGCCCCCAACGCGCCAGCAGCGTTGGAGTTAGCCAAACGACTTCAAGCATACAGGATTGACAATGAAAACCCTTCGGGCTGAGTCTCAGGGCAAAGCCGTGATCGCCTCCCGTAGCCGGGTGGTACGTATTGGCCCGCACCAACCCTTCGTCATCATCGTGAGCGTATCAACCCTACGAAACAGAAAAAGTTGGCTGAGGCGATGCGGGCGGGCGACGTGGCACGCGTTCAGGCCGAGGCCATCGCCCAGGCCCAGGCCGGTGCTCACGCTCTAGATGTTAATGCCGGTGTGCCCAGCGCGGATGAACGCGCCCTCCTGGTCGCCGTCGTGCAGGCCGTCATGCAGGTCACCGACCTGCCGCTGTGCCTCGATTCCGCCAACCCCTTGGCCCTTGAAGGCGCGCTGCAGGTTTATCCGGGCAAAGCCCTCATTAACTCTGTCACCGGCGAAGACAGATCGTTGGAACACATCCTACCGCTGGCCAAGAAATACAATGCCGCCGTCATCGGTCTGGCTTACGACGAGTCTGGTATATCTTTTGCTCCAGAACGGCGTGTGGGGTAGCGCCTCACCCTAAATCAGCGATTGATTTTGGGGGCTATGCAAGAGTAGCCGTAGGCTGTATCCTGTGGGCAAGAACTGTGGAGGAGGGACAGCCGCGGCTCGTGATGTGGAGCAGACGACGTTCTTGCCGGAGGAAGCGTTCGCATTCGAGATCGAACGCACCGACGAACCCCTGGTGGCCAGAAGGGGGCTTGGTTCTCCCTCACCAGATGGCAGAGGCCCTGGGCCTTCAAAGCCCAACTCCTCCCCCCAAATGCACCCCTACTTGCGCCGAAAGGCCCCCCACTCCGCCCCATCGCTGATTTTGGGACCCTCAACCTGATTGACTTATGGCCAGGCGGATTGTATAATCCTTGGCACGACTGGCAACGTAACGAGGACGGGGAGAAACCTGGTTTCTAAGCAGATAGAGATGATAGGAGACAGGGCAGATGCCATCCCAGTCGAGGCTGGTGGAGCTCAGGGAGCTTAGAGAGAGAGCAAAGCTGGGCGGCGGGCTCAAACGCATCGAGCAGCAGCATGCCAAGGGCAAGCTCACGGCAAGGGAGAGGCTGGCCTTGCTTCTGGACGAAGGCAGCTTCCAGGAGTTGGACGCCTTCGTCACCCATCGGGTGACCGATTTCGGCCTGGCCGACAACCGTCCCCTGGGCGACAGTGTGGTCACCGGTTGGGGCACCATTGATGGACGCCTGATCTACGTCTTCTCCCAGGACTTCACCGTTTTCGGTGGCTCCCTCTCCGAAGCCCATGCCGAAAAGGTTTGCAAGATCATGGATTTGGCTATCAAGAACGGCGCTCCGGTCATCGGGCTTAACGATTCCGGCGGCGCTCGAATTCAGGAGGGCGTGGTCAGCCTGGGTGGATATGCCGATATATTCCTGCGCAACACGCTGGCCTCCGGCGTCATCCCTCAGATCTCCGCAGTCATGGGCCCCTGTGCCGGCGGTGCGGTTTACTCACCGGCCCTGACCGATTTCATTCTGATGGTGAAGGGCTCCAGCTACATGTTCGTAACCGGGCCGGACGTGGTGCGGGCGGTGACCCATGAGGACGTGACCTTTGAGACCCTGGGCGGAGCCATGGTCCACAACGCTCAAAGCGGCGTGGCCCACTTCGTCGCGGAAGACGAGCAGGAGTGCTTGTCCACCATCCGCCGGCTCTTGAGTTTCATCCCCCAGAACAATCTGGAGGACCCACCACGTTCTGAGCTCTCCGACGACCCCCTGCGCATGGACCAGGAACTGGACCAGGTGATCCCCGATAGCCCCATCAAACCCTACGAGATGCGGGACATCATCCATCGGGTAGTGGACCATGGCGACTTCCTGGAGGTCCAGGAACATTGGGCCCAGAACATCGTCGTGGGCTTCGCCCGGCTGGGCGGCCGATCCATCGGCGTGGTAGCCCAACAGCCGAATGTTTTGGCCAGGGTCTTGGACATCAACTCCGCTGTCAAAGGGGCTCGCTTCGTCCGCTTCTGTGATTGCTTCAACATACCGATCATCACCTTCGTGGACGTGCCCGGCTTCCTGCCCGGGATGGGACAGGAGCACGGGGGGATCATCCGCCACGGCGCCAAACTGCTCTACGCCTACTGCGAGGCCACGGTGCCCAAGATCACCGTCATCACGCGCAAGGCCTACGGCGGGGCCTACGACGTCATGAGCTCCAAACACGTGCGTGGCGACATCAACTACGCCTGGCCCACGGCAGAGATCGCGGTCATGGGTCCGGAGGGGGCGGTGAATATCCTGTTCAAAGAGGAGATAGAAGCATCGCCCACCCCAGAGGAAACCCGCCAGCGCCTGATCCAGGAATACCGTGACAAGTTTGCCAACCCCTACATGGCCGCAGCCCGCGGCTACATTGACGACGTCATCGAACCCCGGGAGACCCGCCCCAAGCTGATCCAGGCTTTGGAGATGCTCAAGAACAAGCGCGACACCAACCCACCCAAGAAACACGGGAACATCCCGCTTTGAGGCACTATAGAGGCCTACCCATGCCGAATTTCTTCGCTAGTAAAGAAAAGCCCCTTGGCATCACTGACACTGTCCTGCGCGATGCCCATCAGTCACTCCTGGCCACCCGCTTGCGGACCGAGGATATGCTGCCCATCAGCGAAAAACTGGACGCCGTGGGCTTTCACTCGCTGGAGGTATGGGGCGGCGCCACGTTTGACTCGGCCCTGCGCTTCTTGAACGAGGATCCCTGGGAAAGGCTGCGTCAGTTGAAGCAGCACTTCAAAAAGACCCCCTTGCAAATGCTCTTGCGGGGTCAGAATGTCGTGGGCTACCGTCACTATGCCGACGATGTGGTGGAACGCTTCGTGGTGAAGGCCAGAGAAAACGGCATTGACATCTTTCGCATCTTCGACGCGCTCAATGACACCCGGAACATGCGCTGGGCCATGCAGGTAGCCAAGCGTGAAGGGGCTCACGTGCAGGCCGCCATCTGCTACACCATCAGCCCGGTCCACGACGCCCCTCTCTACCTGAGGCTGGCCCAGGAGCTGGTGGACCTGGGGGCTGACTCCTTATGCATCAAGGACATGGCTGGCCTGATCGAGCCCTACGTCGCATATGACCTGGTCAAGCGCCTCAAAGAAACCATACCGATGCCGGTTCAGCTTCACTCCCACTACACCAGCGGAATGGCCTCCTCGGCCTATTTGAAGGCGGTGGAGGCGGGGGTAGACGTAGTGGACACGGCCATCTCCACCATGTCCCTGGCCTCCTCCCAACCGCCCACCGAGAGCATCGTGAGCATGCTCAAGGGCACGCCTCGAGACACTGGCCTGGACCTGGAGCTACTTTCGGACATCGCCCGGTACTTCGGCGAGATGCGCAAGAAGTACCGGGCCTTTGAGGGCGAGCTCGTCGGGGTGGACACCAACGTGCTGACCTATCAGATACCCGGCGGCATGATCTCCAACCTGGTGTCCCAGCTCCGGGAGCAAAACGCCGTGGACCGCTTGCCCGAGGTGCTCCAGGAGGTGCCCCGGGTGCGACAGGAATTGGGCTATCCCCCACTGGTGACTCCCACCAGCCAGATCGTGGGCACCCAGGCCGTGCTGAACGTGCTTTTGGGCGAGCGCTACAAGGTCATCCCCAAAGAGGTGAAGGCCTACGTCAAAGGGCTTTACGGCAGGTCCCCGGGTCCTATCGACCACGAGATCAAGCGCAAGGTCATAGGTGACGAGGAGGTCATCGCCTGCCGCCCAGCAGATGTTCTCTCTCCAGAGCTGAACAAGGCCGCCGCCGAACTAGGCGATCTGGCCCGCAGTGAGGAGGACGTCATATCCTATGCTCTCTTCCCCCAGGTAACCAGGGAATACCTGAGTCAGAACAGTCGCGGCCAGGGTCCCAGCAAAGAGATCGTCGCGGCCATCGCCGCGGCCATATTGCCCACTCTAGCCAAGCCGACGGCTTCACCATCACCTACTGACTTCTCACCCTGGAGAACGGCCGGCCGGCAGGCGCAACTGGCGCGTTGGGGGGCGCTCTCGCCATGAAGCTATGCATCGGCGAACTGGAATACGATGTGCAAACCAGGCCTGGTACGGTGACAGTCGACGGTATCGCCTTCAAGGTCCAGAAAGAGAACAGCGCCAACGCCGCTACGATTACGGTGAACGGCAGGCCGTATAAGGTTGAGGTCGGCGGAAAGAGCAACTCTGGCTATTCCGTTTTGGTTGATGGAAAAGCCTACCAGGTTCTACTAAGCAAGGCGGTTAGGGAGGGCCCGGCCCCTCCCTTTGCCATCAACGCCGGGGCCCACCGAACTCCCGTTTCTTTACTAGAAAAGAAGCCGGTCACCGCGCCAGGCGCCGTGGCGGCCCTGATGCCGGGCAAGGTAATCGCAGTCAAGGTCCAGGCCGGTGACCAGGTGGAGGCTGGGACCGTGCTTCTGGTCCTGGAGGCCATGAAGATGGAAAACGAGATCAGGGCACCCCAGAGTGGCAAGATCGCCTCCATCCTGGTGACCGAGGGGACCAACGTGGACAAAGGAGAGCCCCTGATCGTGTTGGAGTGAGCTGATGGCTGAGGAGCGGGCGTCTATCGAGAGGTCGAAAGAGAAATGGCAAAATGAGACGTTAGAACCAGCCCTCAGGCGTGCCCCGGAGCGGCAGGAACGTTTTGAGACCAGCTCTGGCATCCCGGTGGAGCGCCTGTATACGCCCGCCGACGTGGCGACCGACTACACTGGGCTGGGCTTCCCCGGCATCTACCCCTTCACCCGGGGCATTCAGCCCACCATGTACCGGGGCCGGCTGTGGACCATGCGCCAGTACGCCGGCTACGCCTCGGCCCAGGAATCAAACCGCCGCTACCGCTATCTGCTGGAGCAGGGACAGACGGGCCTTTCCGTGGCTTTCGACCTGCCCACCCAGCTCGGTTTCGATTCCGACCACCCCCTGGCGGAGGGAGAGGTGGGGAAGGTGGGGGTGGCCATCTGTTCCCTGGAGGACATGGAAACGCTCATGGAGGGCATCCCGCTCGATAAGGTGAGCGTCTCCATGACCATCAATGCCACTGCCCCCGTGCTCCTGGCGATGTACGAGGCCCTGGCCAGGAAGAGAGGGCTCCCGCTGGCGGCGCTTTCCGGGACAATTCAAAACGACATCCTGAAGGAGTACGTCGCCCGCGGGACATACATTTTCCCTCCTAAGCCCTCCTTGCGCCTGGTCACCGATGTGTTTCGCCACGCTAGCGAGCACCTTCCTAACTGGAACATCATCAGCATCTCCGGCTACCACATCCGGGAGGCTGGGGCTAATGCGGTCCAGGAAGTGGCCTTCACCCTGGCCGATGCCATCGCTTACGTCCAGGCCGCCGTGGACGCGGGCTTGCCAGTGGACTCTTTTGCCCCACGGCTTTCCTTCTTTTTCAGTGCCCACAATAATCTCTTTGAGGAGGTCGCCAAGTTTCGGGCGGCCCGACGCCTTTGGGCACGGATCATGAGAGAGCGCTTCAAGGCCCAGGACCCCCGCTCCTGGATGCTGCGCTTCCACACTCAGACCGCTGGGAGCACCCTCACTGCGCAGCAGCCCGACAACAACGTGGTACGGGTCGCGCTGCAAGCCCTGGCGGCGGTGCTGGGGGGTACCCAGTCCCTGCACACCAATTCCCGGGACGAGGCCCTCTCCCTTCCCACCGAGGAGTCGGTGCAGCTAGCCCTGCGCACCCAGCAGATCATTGCCCATGAGAGCGGGGTCACCGACACGGTGGACCCTTTGGCCGGCTCGTATTTTGTGGAGAAACTCACCGATGAGATCGAGGCCCGAGCCGGGGAATACATCGCCAAGATCGACTCCCTCGGTGGGGCCCTGGCCGCCATCCAGGTGGGCTACGTACAGAAGGAGATCCAGGACTCAGCCTACATCGCCCAGAAGGCCGTGGAGGACAAGAAGAGGATCGTCGTGGGCGTGAATGCCTTTACCGTATTGGAGAGCCAAAAGCCCCAGCTTTTGCGGGTGGAGCCCGCCATACGAGAGGAACAGATGGGTCGCCTACGTGCACTGCGCCAGCGTCGAGACGGCCCAGCAGTGAGCGAGAGCCTGGCCCGGCTGCGCCAGGCGGCCAGCGGCAACGACAACGTCATGAGCCACCTGGTGGCCTGCGTGGAAGCCCACGCCACGCTGGGCGAGATCTGCGACGTGCTGAGGCAGGTGTTCGGGGAACATAAAGAGGCAGTGGTGATATAGGTGTCAGATTCTTTACGAGTTAACAAGGTCGACCATATCGGCATCGCCGTGAGGAGCATCCAGGAAGCGCTGGCGTTCTGGGACCGGGGGCTGGGCCTGGCGCCGGGGCACATGGAGGAGGTGCCAGCCCAGAAGGTCCGGGTCGCCTTCCTCCAGGTGGGCGAGAGCCACCTGGAGCTCCTGGAGCCTACCTCCCAGGACAGCCCAGTAGGCAAATTCCTGGCCAACCACGGTGAGGGCATGCACCACATCTGCCTGGAGGTCCCCGACGTCCAGGCGGCCCTTCGCCATCTGGGGTCCCTGGGCCTCCAGCTCATCGACCCAATGCCGCGGCCAGGGAGTGGGGGCAGCCTGGTAGCCTTCGTCCATCCCAAGAGCGCCCACGGTGTGTTGCTGGAGCTCATGCAGAAGCCGAAGACGTAGACGTCATGTTTGGAGGCCCCAATCATGTTTGACCGTGAGACGATAGAGGAGATTCGCTCCCGGAGGTCTGCCTGGGAAGCAGACACCATCAAGGGCAATCTCAAGAAATCCCCAGAGCGGCGCGATGTCTTCATCACCACCTCCAGCGTGCCCGTGGAACGGCTCTACACCCCCCTGGACGTCCAGGACTGGGACTACCTCCGGGACCTCGGTTTTCCCGGCGAATACCCCTTCACCCGAGGCGTCCAGGCCACCATGTATCGGGGCAAGCTGTGGACCATGCGCATGTTCGCCGGGTTCGGCACCGCCGAGGAGACCAATGCCCGGTTCAAATACCTGCTGGGCCACGGCGAGACCGGCCTGTCGGTGGCCTTTGACATGCCCACCCTCTACGGCTACGATACCGATGATGCCGAAGCGGAAGGGGAGTTCGGCAAGTGCGGCGTGGCTGTCTCCTCCCTGGCCGACATGGAGACTCTGTTCGACGGAATCCCGGTAGACAAGATCACCACTTCAATGACCATCAATGGCCCCGCCGCCATCATCTGGGCCATGTACATCGCCGCGGCGGAGAAGCGGGGAGTCCCCCGGGCCAAACTGGGTGGCACCATCCAGAACGACATACTGAAAGAATACATCGCCCAGAAGGAATACCTCTTCCCGCCGGAGCCTTCCATGAGGCTGGTAGTGGATACCTTCGAGTTCGGTTCCCGGGAATTGCCCCTCTGGAACACCATCAGCATCTCTGGCTATCACATCCGGGAGGCGGGGGCCACGGCGGTTCAGGAGCTGGCCTTCACCCTGGCCGACGGGTTAGCCTACGTCCAGGCGGCCCTGGACCGGGGCCTGGGCATCGACGACTTCGCTCCCCGGCTTTCATTTTTTTTCAATGCCCACAACGATTTCTTCGAGGAGATAGCCAAATACCGGGCTGCCCGCCGCATCTGGGCCCGTGAGACGAAAGAGCGCTTCGGGGCCCGCAACCCGCGCAGCTGGTGGCTGCGCTTCCACACCCAGACTGCCGGTTGTTCCCTCACTGCCCAGCAGCCCGAGAACAACGTGGTGCGCACGGCCATCCAGGCCCTGGCCGCGGTGCTGGGGGGCACCCAGTCCCTGCACACCAACTCCATGGACGAGGCCCTGGCCCTGCCCTCGGAGACCGCCGTGCGCATCGCCTTGCGCACCCAACAGATCATCGCCCACGAGAGCGGCGTCACGAACACCATCGACCCCCTGGCCGGGAGTTACTTCCTGGAGGCGCTGACCAACCAGACCGAGAGGGAGGTGTACGATTATTTCGAGAAGATCGAGAAACTGGGCGGGGTCATAAAGGCCATCGAAAGGGGTTTCTTCCAACGGGAGCTGGCGGAAAGCGCTTCTCGTTATCAGCGGGAGATCGAGGCCAGGGAACGCACCATCGTGGGAATCAACGATTACGTCACCGAGGAGCCGCCGAGCATACCGTTGTTGAGGATGGACCCAGAGGGAGAGCGCAAGCAGCGGGACCGCCTGGCCCGGGTCAGGGCCGAGCGCGATAACGAGGCCGTGGCCCGGACACTGGAGGCCGTGCGCCACGCCGCCCAGGGCCAGGAGAACCTGATGCCACATTTCATTGACGCCGTGAAGGCCTACGCCACCCTGGGTGAGATCTGCGACGTCCTTCGGGAGGCCTTCGGCCTCTATCGCGAGCCGGCGATATGGTGATGCCCTCGCATGGCGGATAGCAGATGGCAGGCAGACTATCGGCCATCAACTTCACCCTGGAAAAGCAACCGATTGTAAAAGGTTGTAAAGCGTGTTAGAATCTTCTATGAGTCAGGAGCTGGTCGATGCCAGATGGTAAGAAGATCAGGGTGTTGATTGCCAAGCCCGGGCTTGACGGCCACGACCGGGGCGCCAAAGTGGTGGCCAGGGCCCTGCGGGATGCCGGGATGGAGGTGATCTACACCGGCCTGCGCCAGACGCCCGAGATGATCGCCGAGGCAGCCCTTCAGGAAGACGTGGACGTGGTGGGCCTGAGCATCCTGTCCGGCGCCCACATGACCCTCTTCCCTCGGATCATGAAGTTATTAAAAGATAAGGGTATGGAGGGCATCCTCGTGTTCGCTGGAGGCATCATCCCTGACGAGGATGTGCCTGCTTTGAAAGAAATGGGTATCAGGGCTATCTATGGCCCAGGCACCCCGACGGGTGACATAGTCGATTTCCTGCGACAAAATGTCCAGTAGCTTGTTTTCAGCCGCCCAACACAGTTGGGCTCATTTTCAGATGGAGGTAGCGACGGAGGAACGCCTAAACAAGGAAGGCAGGAGAGCCGGTCCTGTACTAGCAAAGCCCCGATACATTACACAGAATCAAAGTATCGGGGCAAAGAACTCTTCCCAGGCAATCATCTCACCATCATTAGCTGAGTCCAGAGAACTGGCCGACCGGGTGCTGGCAGGCGATCGGCGTGGGGTCGCCCGGCTCATCTCCTTGATCGAGGACGACTCACCGGAGGCCTGCCCAGCCCTGGCCCTCTTGTACCCCCATACCGGCCGGGCCCACGTGGTGGGAGTCACCGGCGCCCCCGGAACCGGGAAAAGCACGCTGGTGGGCCAGTTGGCCAGGGAATCCAGGCAGCGGGGTCTCACCGTGGGGATCGTCGCCGTAGACCCCTCCAGCCCCTTCAGCGGCGGCGCCATCCTGGGAGACCGCATCAGGATGCAGGAATTGACGGGCGATCCCGGCGTTTTCATCCGCAGTATGGCCACGCGAGGCAGCCTGGGCGGGCTCTCCTATGCCACCGGCGACGCGATAAAGGTGTTGGATGCCTTTGGAAAGGACATCATCTATGTGGAGACCGTCGGCGTCGGCCAGGACGAGGTGGAGATCGCCGCCACTGCCCATACCACCATTGTAGTGCAGGCCCCCGGGCTGGGCGACGACATCCAGGCCATCAAAGCAGGCATCCTGGAGATCGCCGACATCCTGGTGGTAAACAAGGCCGACCAGGAAGGAGCCGAGCGAACGGTCGCGGCGCTTCAATTGATGTTGGAGCTGAATCATCAACCCCAGGGATGGCAACCGCCCATCATCAAGACGGTGGCGGTGGAGGGGAAGGGCATCGAAGCCTTGAGCCACGAGATCAGCCGACACCGGGATTACCTCCAGGTCAGCGGGCGCGCCTCCCTCTTGCGCCAGCATCTGGCAGAGGAGGAGCTCTGGAACATCATCAGAAAGACGCTGGTAGCGAGGATCATGGATAAGCTGGACCGTGCTGAGCTTGACCAACTCATCCACGACATCGCTGACCGTCGCCTGGACCCACATACGGCGGCCAATAAACTGATAGCCCAGATTCTGGAATAAAAGAGCCATCTCGGCACCTGTTCCAGCGAGCACGCCTTATAGCATCTGCAGCTAAGGGGGCGGGGCCCCCGGCCCCCTGTAACCATTTAGCAAAGGCAAGGGTTGCCTGGGGTGTCAATGACTGGCAAAGAAGAGCCATCGGGAACCGAAAAACTGAGCACCTCATCTCTGGACGAACTGGCCGCCAACACCCTGCCGGTGGGCACGGTATTGCAGGACCGCTATGAGATCCTGGGCATCCTGGGGCTAGGAGGCATGGGGGCAGTTTACCGGGCCAGGGACCGCCGTTTCGTCTCCAGCGAGCGACTGTGTGCCATCAAGGAGATCGTGGACCTGATCCCAGATCCCGCTACCCGGCAGGTCAACCTGGTCAACTTCGAACGCGAGGCGAACCTTCTGGCAACCCTGAGCCACCCGGCTATACCGAAGATCTACGATTACTTCCACGAGGGCAACCGGGTATACCTGGTGCTTGAGTTCATCGATGGCGAGGACCTGGAGGCCATCCTTGAAGGCACTCAGTCCTTCCTCCCGGAGAGGGAGGTGGTGGATTGGGCCATCCAGATCTGCGACGTTTTGACCTATCTGCACCATCACCAGCCGGAGCCCGTCATCTTCCGCGACCTCAAGCCCTCGAACATCATGCTCACCCGGGCCGGGCGCATCGTCCTGATCGACTTCGGCATCGCCAAGCTCTTCCAGGCCGACAAGAAGGGCACCATGGTGGGCACCGAAGGCTATTCCCCGCCGGAGCAATACAAGGGTATGGCTGAGCCGCGCAGCGACATCTACGCCTTAGGTGCCACGCTCCATCACTTGCTAACCCGGTCGGACCCGCGCCTGGAAACGCCGTTCACCTTTCAGGAGAGACTGCCACGCGCGATCAACCCAAATCTCTCGGGCGAAGTGGAAACGGCCATAATGAAGGCCCTGGAGTACGAACTGGAGAAGCGGCCAGCTTCTGCCGAGGAAATGAAACGGTTGCTCTTGAATGCCCTGGGGACTGAAAGTGCCGGGATATCCCGGTCAGCGCTATTGGGTCGCTTAGCCACGGTGACCTCGCTCAAGGACCGAACAACCCAGTTGGTGTGGCAGTTTAATTGCGAGGAAGAAGTCCGCAGCTCCCCGGCAGCAGTCGAGGGCCTCGTCGTCGTCGGCTGCTATGACAATAACCTCTACGCCCTGGATGCCGAGACCGGTGCCTTTCGCTGGAAATTTGCCACCGAGGGCGGCATTGCCAGCTCGCCTTGCTTCGGGCGCGATGCTATTTTCGTCGGCTCCGAGGACTACAACCTGTACGCCATCAGCTTGACCGGCAAACTGGTCTGGGCCTATCACACAAACGGCCCGGTGCGTAGCTCCCCTCGGGTAGCCCACGACCTGGTATACGTTGGCTCCGACGACCAGCAGGTGCACGCCGTAGACGCCCGCTGGGGCAAGGGCGTCTGGCGCTACGTCACCTGGCGCCCCGTCCGCAGCTCCCCCGCCGTCTACGAAGCGGTGGTATACATTGGCAGTGAGGACGAATACGTCTATGCTCTGGACGCCATCACCGGCACGGCCAAGTGGAAGTTACATACTATGGGAGGCGTGATCAGCTCTCCCGCCGTTTCCCAAGGACTCGTGTTCGTCGGCTCCCTGGATCGTAACCTGTATGCCCTGGATGCTGACTCCGGCTTTGCGGTCTGGCGAGCCAGCGCTGAGGGATATATCAGCTCCTCGCCGGCCACAGATGAGAGCCGCGTGTTCGTGGGCTCGGTGGACAAGCACCTCTACAGTTTCGACCAAAAGACCGGAAAGCTCGTATGGAAATTCGCTGCCGACGGGCAGATCACCTCCTCGCCTCGGCTTTCACCTTTCGCCTTGTATTTCGGATCGGTGGATGGCTATGTGTACAGCCTGGAGACGAAGACTGGCAAGCTACGTTGGAGGTTCAAGACCGGCGGACCAGTGCCCGGCTCGGCGGCGATTTCCCGGGACGTGGTATACATCGGCTCCACTGACCACAAGGTATATGCCCTGAGGGCATAGCTTCTTTACTGGTAAAGAATCGACCGACACGCGCGCGTTCGGGTTTCTTTTATCTCTGACGAGGAAACGGACATGAGACTTGGGGTCCCCAAGGGGCCGCCGGCCCCTTGGGGTATCGTGAGATTCTGGGGCAGGATCTTCGCTGCCAAGGCCCGAGAGCAGCCGGCACCCGCGGCCGCTCCTGCGGCCGGAATCCCTCATCGAGCTTACCTGCACAGGCCTCCGACGTTTACGGTAGGCGTGGCAACCCATCCCGGTTTGCAGCGTGAGCGAAATGAGGATTCATTCGCGATATTCCAAAGCACCGTGCCCCGGCAGGGAGATCACATCTCGCTGGGGCTCTTCATCGTGGCCGACGGGATGGGCGGTCACGAAGGTGGTAAAGTAGCCAGTGAGCTGGCGGTGAGAGAGGCCGCTGCCATCATCTTGAACAAATTCTTCGTTCCAACCCTCGGCGAAAGGGGCCAGGCTCTGGTGAATGAGATATTAGGCCAGGCGGTGATGGCCGCCAACGCCGCTGTCTGGTCCCGGGTCCAGGGAAAAACCATGGGCACCACGTTGACGGCGGCGCTGCTCCTCGGTCGTGGCATATACATTGCCCATATAGGCGACAGCCGGGCTTATTTGATCGGCAAGGCCGGCATGGTGCAACTGACTAGCGACCACTCAGTGGTGGAACGCCTGCTATCCGTTGGTCAACTCACCAAAGACGAGGCCAGAAAACACCCCCAGCGGAGTGTGCTCTACCGGGCGGTAGGCCAGGCTGAGGCTATCCAACCTGACATCTACCGGGAGGAATTGTCCAAAGATCAACGCTTGCTACTATGCACCGATGGTCTCTGGGAAATGTTGCCTGACGAAGAGGTCGCCCACCTGGTCAATGCCTTTCCCAATCCCCAGGAAGCATGCGACGAATTGATAGTGGCAGCGAACTCGGCGGGCGGCGAAGACAATATCACTGCCATTCTGGTTCGTCTTGACGATTGAATTCTGATGAGCAATGATGAAGCTGCGGCCATCGAATTGAAGGTAGCTTGTGACAAATGTGCTCTGCCCAGCCTGGCTGAGGACCAGATGCTATATGCCCTGGCCGCCATCTCCGCCACCGGATACGTCCCTCCCACCCGCGTGCCCCTGAACCTGTGCCTGGTCCTGGACCATAGCTCGTCCATGCACGGCGAAAAGCTCAAGCAGGTCAAAGAGTCGGCCAAATACATCGCGCACCAGATGCGCACCGGTGACCGGCTCACGTTGGTGGTCTTCAGCGACAGAGCCAAGACCCTGATCGTTCAGTTGGGGGGCACGGCGGCTCAGACCACCTCCCAGCTCATCGATGCCGTGGAGGCCCGGGGGGGCACCGAGATATATGCCGGGCTAACCCACGGACTGGAGGCGGCCAGAAAGCAGCAAACCGATGCCTTTGGCAATCACGTCGTGCTCTTGACCGATGGCCATACCTATGGGGACGAGCAAAATTGCCTGGAGGCGGCTCGGGCCGCCAGGGAAGCGGGGATCTTTCTCACGGTACTGGGGGTGGGCACAGAATGGAACGACGAGTTTCTGACCGACCTGGCTACTGCCGGCGGCGGTGCCCTGGAGTACATTGATAGCCCACGGAAGATCGCTGAGGTATTCCAGGCCCACCTGCGAAACATGCAGATCATTTACGCCAGAGAGGCAAACCTGCACGTCAGGCCAGCGGAGGGGGTGCGACTTAAGGACGCTTGCCGCGTATCGCCGTACATCGCCAATCTAACGCGTGAGGATACCACCAGGGTCTCCTTCAGGGGTGGTGGCCCAACCCGGTTGGGCCACGGGGAAAGAGACCTGCCACCCGGAGGGGACCGGTCCTCTCCCCACCAGAAGATGGGGGCGCAGGCGACGACGCCGATGGAGCACTCCTTTTGCCTGGGCCACCTGGGCCAGGAGGCGGATCAAGCCTTTCTCCTGGAGCTGATCGTCTCACCCCAAGCCACACCGATCTGCCGCCTGGCCCATGTAAGGCTCGACTACCTGCCACCTGGCAACGATGTGGAGAAATCTTTGGAGGCAGAGGTAATCTTGCCCACCGTGACCCACAGCCAAGTTGAGACCGACTCTAAAGTAAGGGATGTGGTGGAGAGGCTAACTGCCTTTCGCTTACAGGAAAAGGCCTGGGCTTCAGCGCAAGCTGGGGACATCCCCCAGGCCACCCAACTCTTGAAGGCAGCCAGCACCAGGTTGTTGAGCCTGGGCGAATCGGAGCTTTCCCAGGCGGTGTTTGCCGAGGCCCAGCAGATGGAGCGGACCGGGCAAACCTCCAGCATCGCGGTGAAACGGATCAGGTACGGCACTCGTGGACTGATCCCGTTCTTGCCGAGGCTCTTCAGCAGGAGAAATAAATGATAACCTGTCGCCGCTGCCACGCCGTACACCTGGAGGGCGCTCTCTTCTGCGACCAGTGTGGTTCACCGCTGGTTAGCATGGCCGACGAAGCGTCGGGGGAGGTCGCTCCCCCTACCGGGAAGATCAAAAGCGAATTCTTCACCAGCAAAGAAGCGGGTAGTGAAGCGATGGTAGCCCAGAATTCTTTACTAGTAAAGGAAGCCGCGGAGACATTGCAACTAACGGTCTCCAGCACCGGGCGGATCTTCCGGCTGCCAGTTAAAGGACAGGTGCTGATCGGCCGACGGGACTCGCTGGCGGGAGTGTTTCCCGATCTGGACCTGACACCTGATGGCGCGGTGGCAATGGGCGTTTCGCGAAGCCATGCGCGCATCACAATTGATGAAACCGGCTCTTACGTGGAGGACCTGAACAGCCTGAACCACACCCATCTTAACCGCGAAAGATTGGTGCCACATCAACCCAGGGCCCTGCGAGCAGGCGATGAGCTACAGTTAGGGCGTCTCGCCATCAGGGTGGAGAGCGCATTGGGCCCGTGAGTAAGCGCTGAGTTCCATCGTCTTCTAGAAATGCGGCCGAGAAGCCCACCGTAGAGAGCGCGGAGTTCGCTAAGATCTTTGCGTTATCTCTGCGCCCTCAGCCCCGATACTTTGATTCTGTGTAATGTATCGGGGCTCAGCGGTCTCCGCGGTAAAACGGCTTTTCGGCTGCCTTTCTAGCCCTGTTACCATATCATGAGCGAGGGGACCATGAGGAGAACGGTGATCGTGCACTTGATAGGCGCCGAGGATCTGATGGTGGCTGAGATCGATGACCTGCCTAAGCCCACCGACATGACCATGACCGTCACCAATCCACGTAAACGGGATGGAAAACCGCTGCCGTACGTGACCGCCGGAGCTACATCCCTGATCCTGCCCTGGCACCGGATCAGCTTCGTGGAGGTGATGATGAGCGAGGCGGAAAGGCGCGAGGCGGTGGAGTTCTTCCGTGAGACCTAGTGGTTTGATTCTGGCCCCCTCTGTGGAAACGGCCCTCCGGGAGCGCGTGCCAGTGGTGGCGCTGGAATCCACGCTGATCGCCCACGGTTTGCCCTTTCCAGAGAGCCTCGATACCGCCCTGGCCATGGAGCAGAACATCCGTGCCGAGGGCGCCGTGCCGGCCACCATCGGCATCATCAAGGGGCAACTGAGGGTTGGCCTCTCCTCCAGTGACCTGGAGCTTCTGGCCACAAACCCCTCGGTCCGCAAGATCAGTCGTCGAGACCTGGCCATAGCGGTGGCGGCACAAATGCACGGCGCCACCACCGTGGCCGCCACCATGTACGTGGCCTTCCTGGCCGGCATCAGGGTTTTCGCCACGGGCGGCATCGGCGGGGTGCATCGTGGGAATCCCTTCGATATTTCCGCCGACCTGCCAGAGCTGGCCACCACACCGATGGCGGTGGTATCCAGCGGTGCCAAGGCAATACTGGACCTGCCCGCTACCCGGGAGTGGCTGGAGACTCATGGCGTTCCGGTGCTGGGCTACGGCACCGACGAGTTTCCCGCTTTCTTCAGCCGGGGGAGTGGCCTGCCGGTGGACCAGAGGGTTGACGCTCCGGGAGAGACGGCGCAGATCATCAAGGCCCATTGGGACCTGGGCCTCAGGAGCGGGGTGCTCGTGGGGGTACCGGTGCCTGAGGCAGAAGCCGTTGACCCTCAAACGGTGGAACAGGCAATAGCCAAAGCCATGGCCGAAGCTGAGAAGAAAGGACTCACCGGCAAAGGCTTGACCCCTTTTCTACTCGATCACATCAGCGAGAGCACTGGCCAGAAGTCCCTGCGGGCCAACATCGCACTCCTCAAAAACAATGCCGCGGTGGCTGCCCGCATCGCCACAGCGCTGGCCGCGCTGCAGGCCTAGATCCATTACTAGTCGAGAAGTCAGAGTCTCCCATCTCCTGAACACGAGGAGGAACGCGCCATGTCTAGCGCCGACATCGTTGGCCTGGCGCTGTCTTATGCCTATGTCTTCTCCGTGATCGCCCTCAGCGAGCTCCTGCAGCGCGGCCTGCATGTCCCTGTCAGCTCCACCCGCAAATTCGTCCACATCGCCGTGGGCATGTGGGCCTTTGGCACAGTGCTGTTGTTCCAGACCTGGTACGTGGCGGTAATACCACCCGTTTCCTTCGTGCTTATCAATTACATATCCTACCGCCAGGACGTTTTCAAGGCCATGGAATCGGCTGACAAGCGCAACCTGGGCACCGTGTATTTTCCGATCTCCTTCGCCCTGATCATCGCCTTTTACTGGGCCAAGCCCGCGGCCATCGTGGCCGGGCTCATGACGATGACCTGGGGGGATGCCCTGGCGTCCCTGGTGGGGCAGAAATGGGGAAAACACCGCTACTCGCTCTTCGGCTACACCAAGTCCTGGGAGGGCGTGGCA
Organism: Ktedonobacter racemifer; assembly: GCA_020723545.1. GTDB lineage: Bacteria > Chloroflexota > DTOL01 > DTOL01 > JACQYG01 > JACQYG01. The sequence goes on along the minus strand of DYIS01000002.1, from coordinate 17,560 downwards.
AGTATGCTGGCCTTCAGCATCCTGGCAGTACTTCCTGCACTGGCACTTTTTGGGATTAGCTGGCCCTGGGCCCTAGTCTATGCCCTGGCCGTCTCGGCATTTGCGGCGTTGGTGGAAGCCCTCTCCATGTGGGGCATCGACAACCTCACTGTCCCCCTGCTATCGACGACGTTGCTTTGGTTCCTCCTGCCCTGAATTTGACCTGCCTGCCACTTTTCCACGTTTCGCAACACCGCCTTCGCCACTCCTTACATGTGTTCAGGCTGGCCAGTCAACTAAGGAGACCGTATTAACGTTTAACGTTCGAACGTTGAACGCTTCTGCCCATGAAGAGGCCTTAGCTTTCCACCAGCCGGCCGAGATCAGACAAGGTGCCACTGTAGTCTGCCTCAGCCGGCCACTCCGGGTTCTGGGGTGCAGCCTCGGTTACCCAGAAGGTTTTCATGCCAATTTTGGTTGCCGGCAGGATGTCGTGATCGAAATCGTTGCCGACCATCAAACACTCAGGGGGTTGGCGGCCGATTAGCCTCAAGATCTCGCGAAAATATGAGATGCTAGGCTTAGAGAAGTGCCTGTTTTCGTAGGATGTGATGAGCCGGTACGGAAAATCGCCCACACCTCCCCATTCCAGCCGCTGCCTAATGGCAGTGAGCGGGAAGACCGGCTGGGTGGCGATGATCACCTCGTAGCCCCGGGCAAACAGGCCGCTTACGATCTCCCTGGCCTCGGGCTTGACCTGAGTCAAATCTCTCAACTGCCCGAAATCGTGCTGGTAAAAATCGTCAAAAAGAGGCGAGAGGATCTCCCGCCCGATGCCTATCCTCGGGAAGAAATTCTCAAAGAAAACCTGCTGGTTGGTCTTAGAGGGGTGATCATCGGCCATCATGGCCGAGGTGGAGTGCAGGAGCTGGTCAATGAGTTTCTGCGGCGGCACCAAATGGGCAAGCTTGGCCGTGAGGGCGCGGAAATAGTGGGGCAAAAAGGTCTTCATGTCACTGGCGATCAGCGTGTCGTCCAGGTCAAATAGAATTGCTTTGATCGCAGTCACTCATCACCTTCACGGCCAGCAGAGCGTTGACGAGCCGTTCTGAGGCCACTTCGTTTATTACTCAAAAACGCACGACGTCAAGAACGAGATTTCTGCTTCTCCTTCCAGCTCATCAGGTCAGGGAGGTGTTCTTGATAATGAGCATAGGTAGAATTAGCTATCCACTCGCGAATATCATTCTTCCTGGTCAGTTGCTCTTCCGTAAGACCGCAGATCGCCTCAAGCAAGGTCTGGTGTGCGTCCTCGAACTGCCTTCTAATCTGGCCCAGAGGCAATGGGCGCCACTGGCGGTAGGTCTGGTCGTTCCAGGCATCCAGATCGTAGTCGACATCCCAGGGCTCGCCTCTGCCCAATGTCCCTATAGCCCGAGTGCACTCTTCCTCCCAGGCAGCTATATGGGCCAAGACATCCTTGGCCGACCACTCACCGCAGGCGCCCGGCCTGGCCATCTCCTCTTCGGCCAGGCCATCCAGAGCAGCCAGGAGCCTGTCCCGTCCCCTCGATATTGTCTTTAGGAGAGCTTTTTTCTTCATTATTGTACACCAGTAAAGAAAGTTGGTTTTCCTAGGGCAAGGTGAAGACGATCACTCCCCGGCGCCATAACAGAGAGCTCAGGGAGACTATGCGGTTAGGGGTGTATGGCAAAACGGCCGATCTTCGGGTTCACCAGCCGGGCATAATCGGCATAGCGGATCTTCATGGTATCCCGGTGGGTGCCGGCCTGAAAGACGATCTCCAGGTCTTCCGTGAGCGAGGTGTCCACGTAGACCGGGATATCGTACAGGTTGCCAAAGGGAGGCATGGCACCCAGGTTACAATCTGGGAAAATGCCCCCGAACTCCTCCTCCTTGGCCAGCCGCACATCCTTGACCCCCAGAAGGCCCTTTAGTTTGTCGAAATCAATCCGGCTGGGGGCAGGCAGGACCAGCATCACCATCCTGTCGTCCGCCTTGGCCATCACTACTTTAGCCACCTGTT
>DYIS01000002.1:4169-15524 GCA_020723545.1 Ktedonobacter racemifer | reverse complement strand
GGAATGTGCTGCGCGGCTGCCACCTCCTGAGCGGTGTAGGCCGTGGGGTGAAGCATGGTCTGAAAGCTCACGCCGTTGTCCTGGAGATACTTTTCCAAACGCTCCTTGCAGTTCATCTTTACCCTCCTTGTACCTACAAAGAGTTAGACAATGGCTGGCGAGGGGAGCCCTGCCTACGTATCACCAAACAACCTACCACAGAACTGGCAGGGAGCAGCTATCTGCTAGCCGTGACTCTCATCGCCTGGCCCCGATCAGCAACCTCGCCCGGTCCACGGCCGAGGCGGCATCGGGAGCATAGCCGTCTGCTCCGATGCCGTCGGCATAGCGCTGGGTCAAGGGCGCGCCACCCACTATGATAATGAGTTGATGGATAGCAAGTAGCACCTGCTACCTGCTCCCTGCTATCTTCTAGCTGCGGCCCTCAGTGGCTCCTTTGCTCTTTTCGCTGACCCCGGCAGCGTAGATGATCCTCCTGGTGTTGACTGAGATGAAGTCCTGGTACACCAGCCGCCCATCCTCGCGATAATATATGGTGGTCCCAGTGAGGGAGATGAACGCCTGCTCGCTGGCCAGCATGTCAGAGAGCCTTTGGCCCTCCATGGAGTAGGCGGTGGCCGTTACCTGGAGCTGCGGCAGCGAGAGCTCTATCTGAAATGACTTCTTTTGCACCCGGCCCTAGTGGCCCTCGGCAGTCACCAGGGGAGATTCGGTCTCACCGGACAAAAGCCTCTTGTCGGTGGCGATGAGGATCTGGTCCTTCATCACCGTCAGGTAATCCTTGTTGCTCTTCTTCGCGGTGTGCCTATCCAGCAGAATAACATCGGTCAAGGGCAAGGCCCGGCCGCCGGTGTTCAGCACGACGGTGAGGCTGCGGACCCCAGGCGTTCCATAGGTGATCCCTTCGATGACGAAGTCCTCGGTGGTGATGGTTACTGGGAATGGCGCACGACGAATATAGTCCAACGAGGCCCTGGGGCCAGATCCGCCTGGGATAGACCCCGGACCAGAATCGTCAAAAAGACCCATGTCCACCTCCTAAAAGCCTATGTCTTCGCCTGGCTGGTCGGGAAGCCGCGAAAGAACCTAGAGAAAAGCCCGGCTTAACCCGGTAAAAATCCGGGAAGGAAGTTGAATCCCTGCCTTCTCCAGCTTTTCGACGAACTTCGGCCGCACCCCGGTGGGGCGCAATTTACCCGCTGGTGTGCCCTTGATAGTGCTGGTTTGCTCGTACACGAAGAGATCCTGTGTGGTGATCACCTCCCCCTCCATGCCCTGCACTTCGGTGACGTGGGTCACCTTTCTGCTGCCGTCATCCAGTCGCTCGCAGTGCACGATCAGGTCGATGGCCCGGGATATTTGCTCCCGGATGACCCGGATGGGCAGGTCTACCCCAGCCATGAGCACCATGGTCTCCAACCGATACAAGGTGTCCCGGGGGCTATTAGAATGGCAGGTGGTGAGACTCCCATCGTGGCCGGTGTTCATGGCCTGGAGCATGTCCAGGGCCTCGGGGCCTCGCACCTCCCCCACTACGATGCGGTTGGGCCGCATGCGCAGGGCGTTGATCACCAGGTGGCGAATGGTGACCGCCCCTTTTCCATCCAGGTCCGGCGGCCGCCCCTCCAATCTCACCCAGTCCCGCTGGTGGAGTTGCAGCTCGGCGGTGTCCTCGATGGTGATGATGCGCTCCCGCTCCGGGATGAAAGAGGAGATGACGTTCAAAAGCGTGGTCTTCCCGGAACCGGTGCCCCCGGAGATCACAGCGCTGATGCGGCCAGCCACGCAGGCCTGGAGGAACTCGGCCACCTCTTCGCTTAACGTGCCGAACGAAATGAGATTCTCCATGGTGAGTGGCACCCGGGCGAACTTGCGGATGGTGATGGTGGGACCGTTCAGGGCCAAGGGTGGGATGATGACGTTGACCCGGGAGCCGTCGGGCAGGCGGGCGTCGATCATGGGCCAATTGTGGTCGCAGCGGCGGCCCAGAGGGGTGATGATATGGTCGATGATGCGCAGGACGTGGTCGTCATCGTCGAAAGACACCCCGGTCTCTTCGATGACCCCGCCCCGCTCGATGTACACCTGCTTGGGCCCGTTCACCATCACCTCGGTGATGGTGGGGTCTTGCAACAGAGGCTCCAGGGGGCCATAGCCGATGGCCTCGGCCGTGACCTGTTCCAGCAGGCTAGCCCTTTCGGCCTCGCTTAAGGCGATGGCTCTTTCGCCAAGGATGGCACTGAAGTGCTCTTGGATCGCCTTGTGCGCCTCTCGGGGCGGCAGGCGCAACACGGCCATCCCAAGCCCCTCCTGGAGGTGCTGGGCCAGCTCCATAGTGAGTTTGTGCTGGTCCACCGGGTCCATCTGTCCTCCCGAAGCCGCGAGCTCCCGCTGGGGATAAACCCCTGCGCTACGCTATAAGCTGGTAGCAGGTAGCTGGTAGCAGGTAACAGCTACTTGCTATTGGGAAAGAATATGTAAGGCAACATATGGCGCGCACTCTTCTCTGCCTCGCCTACGTTCTGGGATACTCGTAGAACCCTTTTCCTGTCTTCATGCCCAGATACCCTGCCGCTACCATCTTGCGCAAGAGCGGGCACGGCCGGTACTTGGAGTCGGCAAAGCCCTCTTGCAAGACCTCCATGATATGCAGGCAGGTGTCCAGGCCGATGAGGTCCGCCAGCTCCAGGGGCCCCATGGGGTGGTTCATCCCCAACTTCATCACCGTGTCAATGGCCTCCCGGGTGGCCACCCCCTCCATCAGGGCATAGGCCGCCTCGTTGATCATGGGCATGAGGAGCCGGTTGGAGACGAAGCCCGGATAGTCGTTCACCTCCACTGGGGTTTTGCCAAGCTTCTCCGCCAGCTCTACGACCGCCTTAAAAGTGCTGTCCTCGGTGGCGAGGCCCCGAACGATCTCCACCAGCTTCATCACCGGCACCGGGTTGAAGAAGTGCATGCCGATGACTTTCTCCGGCCGCCGGGTGTTAGCCGCTATCGCGGTGATGGATATGGACGAGGTGTTGCTGGCCAGGATGGTCTCGTCGTGACAGAGGGTATCCAGGTGCTTAAAGATCTCCGCCTTGACCCGGGAGTCCTCCACGACCGCCTCCACCACCAGGTTGGCGGTGGCCGCATCGTCCAGGGATAGAGACGCGGTTATCCGGCCCAGGGCCGCGTCTTTGTCCTCAGCGGTGATGCGTCCCTTCTCGACGGACCGAGCCAGATTCTTCTGGATGTTGGCCAGACCCCGGTCAATCTGGGCCTGGGCGACGTCAACCATGGTCACCGTGTATCCCGCCTGGGCGAAGACCTGGGCGATGCCGTTGCCCATGGTCCCTGCTCCCACTACCGCTACGTGTGCGATGTCCATCGAGTTCCTCCGTTACCCCGTCATCTCCACCGCCATAGCCACCGCCTCACCCCCGCCCAGGCACAGGGCGGCCATGCCCAGCCTGCCGCTCCGCTGCTTCAGGGCATACAGCAGGGTGGTGAGCACCCTGGCGCCGGAGGCGCCAATGGGATGGCCCAGAGCCACGGCGCCGCCGTTCACGTTCACCTTGCTCCAGTCCCAGCCCAGTTCCTTCCCATCGGCCAGGACCTGGGCGGAGAAGGCCTCGTTGATCTCGAAGAGGTCGAATTCCGAGAGCTTGTATCCGGTGCGTTCCAGGAGCTTTCGCCCGGCCACCACTGGGGCGTAGAAGAGCCACTTGGGTTCCACGGCGGCCTGGGCGTAGCCCACGATGCGGGCCAGGGGCTTGAGGCCGAGTTTGCTGGCTATATCCAGGCCCATGACCACCGTGGCTGCGGCGCCGTCGGTGACGCCTGGGGCGTTGCCGGCGGTCACCGTGCCGCTCTCCTTGAAGGCAGGCTTGAGCCTTGCCAGGGCCTCCAGGCTGGTGTCGGCCCGGGGGTTCTCGTCGGTATCGAAGATAACGGGCGGGCCCTTGCGCTGAGGTACCTCTACGGGCACGATCTCCTCTTTGAAGCGGCCCTCCTGAATCGCCCGCAGGGTCTTTTGATGGCTTCCCAGGGCGAACTCATCCTGCTCTTCGCGGGTCACGCCGAAACGCTCGGCGATGGCCTCGGCGGCCAGGCCCATGTGCCAGTTCTCAAAAGAGCACCACAGACCGTCGTGCACCACGGCGTCCACCAGGACGCCATTGCCCAGGCGATAGCCGGTCCGGGCCTGGGGCAAGAGATAGGGCGCCAGGTTCATGCTCTCCATGCCGCCGGCCACGATGATGTCAGCGTCACCGGCCTTGATCGCCTGGGCGGCCAGCATCACGGCCTTAAGCCCGGAGCCACAAACCTTGTTGATGGTGGTGGCCCCTACGGTAGGCGGCAGTCCCGAGCTAATGGCCGCCTGCCGGGCCGGGGCCTGGCCAATCCCGGCCTGGACCACGTTGCCCATGAGCACCTCGTCCACGTCTTCCGGTTTGATGCCGGCCCGGCGCACTGCCTCCCGGATGGCAATGCCGCCCAGCCTGGGGGCGGGGATGGACGAGATAGAGCCCTGGAACCGGCCGATGGCCGTGCGGACCGCGCTGGTGATCACCACTTCTCGCGCCTTAGAGGTCACGTGCTACTTCCTCCTTGAAATTTCCTTCTCAATAATTGAGCTGCCATGCTCATGTTTCTTTACTGGTCAAGAGCCGGGAAGAGACAGTGCGACGCGATGATTGGCGGCCTGGCCAAGCCTGGCCTCCACTGCGTTCCAGATGTCAGCCTGAATGTCCGCCACCGGTCGGAGGCCATCGATCACCACCCACCGCCGTGGCTCCTGGGCGATCATCTTCAGGTAGCCGTCGCGGACCCGCCGGTGGTATTCCAGCTCCTTCAGGTCCAGGCGATTGGTCTGTCCGGGAGCCAGGGCCCGGAGCTTCAGCCGCCGGCGCAACCCCACCTCCACCGGTATGTCGATATAGAGCGTCAGGTCAGGCACCAGCCCCCCTGTGGCGTAGCCGGTGATGGTCTGCAGCATCTGTAACTCTATGCCCAGGCCGTAGCCCTGGTAGGCCATGGTGGAGTCGGCGTAGCGGTCGGAGATGACAATGCCACCCTTGGCCAGGTGGGGCGCGATCACCTGCCCCACGTGCTGGGCCCGGGAGGCGGCGAAGAGCAGTATCTCGGTGAGCGGCAGCATGGCCGTGTTCTTCGGGTCCAGGATCACGCGGCGTATCTCGTCACTGATGGCAGTGCCGCCGGGCTCTCGGGTAAGCAAGACCGGATAACCCAGACCCAGGAGTTTCCGATAGAGAAGCTCCGCTTGGGTGCTCTTGCCGCAACCCTCTGGCCCCTCGAAGGTGATGAAAAACCCCAATCTATTCGCTCCTGGCCAAGGACATCGAGTAGGCGATGCCGAAAAATCGACCCCGACATTCGCCCGCCTCGGTTGTGGAATTATCCAGTTAGTCTTCCTCGCCCTTGAAGATCCGCACCCGCCGGTAGGGTTCCCGGCCCCGGCTGCGGGAGGCCAGATTGGCCTTCTCCGCCATCTGGTGCTGCAGGCGCCGGATGTAGGAGGACTGAGGCGCCAGTTCCATGGGCCTGGACTCGGACATGACCCGGCCGATGGCCTCCTCGGTCTCCTGCAGGGCCAGGGCCAGTGGATCCAGGCTCATATCCACGTTAATGTCATAAATGCCCGCCAGGCAGTTCTCCATCTGTAAAATGGAGTTGCTCCGGATGACGTACACCGGTATGCCGCTGGACTCGGCGTCACGCAGGGGCTGGGGCTTCTTGCGGTAGTAGCTTTTCAGCGTCATGACAATGTCGGTGTCATTGATGTCCCGGCTGATGACCACCGGCAGGCGCATCTCCTTGATAGCCTCTTCCAGATAATTCTGGCTGATGCCGTAGGGGTATACGCGGGTAGTGGGCAAGGGCGCGGTAGGCTTGAAGGTAGTGGGCTTCTCCCGGGGCGCCTTGAAGTGTAGTCTCTCCTCCATGCGCTGGACCTGACCGCTCTCGTCGCGGTAGCGCAGCTCCGCCGGGATGGGCTGGCCCCGCAGGATGGAGTCCACCGTCTCGGCCACGTTGTGGTGCACCGCCAGCCGCTGCCAGTCCTGGATCTCAACCACCACGTTGAAGGTGGGAGGTGCCTTGCGCTCCAGGATGGACTTCTGGGTCCCCCGCCTCCGGGCTTCCTCGTCGCCCAGGGTCACCGACTGGATGCCACCGATCAAGTCGGAGAGCGTCGGGTTCATCATCAGATTCTCCAGGGTGTTGCCGTGGGCAGTGCCCACCAATTGCACCCCGCGCTCGGCGATGGTCCGGGCGGCCGCCGCCTCCAGCTCAGTGCCTATCTCGTCGATGATGATCACCTCAGGCATGTGGTTCTCCACCGCCTCGATCATCACACCATGCTGCAGGGCTGGCGTCACCACCTGCATACGTCGGGCCCGGCCGATGCCAGGATGCGGTATGTCGCCGTCTCCGGCGATCTCGTTGGAGGTGTCGACCACCACCACCCGCTTCTTCTCCGAGAGGACCCGGGCCACCTCCCGCAGCATGGTGGTCTTGCCGACGCCTGGGCGTCCCAGGAGCAGGATGCTCTTCCCGGACTCCACGATGTCCAGGATAATGTCCATGGTGCCGTACACCGCCCGCCCCACCCGGCAGGTAAGGCCCACAATGCGGCCCTTACGGTTGCGGATGGCGGAGATACGGTGCAGCGTTCGAGGGATGCCCGCCCGGTTGTCGTCGCCGAAATCGCCGATGTGGGATACCATGTAGTTGATGTCGGCCTCGGTGACCTCCCGGTCACTGAGGGCCACCTCCCGATCGGCGAAGCGGGCCTCGGGGCATCGGCCCAGGTCCAGCACCACTTCCAGCAGGTCGCCCTGACCGTTCATCTCCCGAAGCCGCCGCAATAACTGGTCCGGCAGGGCATTTAGCAGCGCGTCCAGGTCGTCGGTGATCCCGGTGGGATGCCCCTTCTGGGTTGTATCCAACTGCATCATTTATGTAAAACCGGCCGCCCGGTCCACCGTCTACGGACGTGTCGGGCGGGCCAGGGTTATGACTTCCGGTTGGAGTAGATGGGCGCTTTGGCTGCCGGCTCCAACCCACGCTCCAGGACCGGCTTCAGCACTCGCTCTCTCTCCCTGATCCTGGCCACCATGTGTTTCACCAGGAGAGCCTGGCTGCCCTGGTGCCGGAACCCTGTTTCCTCCAGGACGTGGCCCAGACTCCCCTGATGCTCAGGCAGAGCGCAATAGATCCCCGCTGCCGGTGCCAGCTCGCTGAGCCCTTGTCTCAACAATGCCGCGGCGTAATGGTACGCCTCGGGGTGAACCATGATCTCCACCGTTTTGGTAGCCCGGGCCGCCAAGAGAAAACCCTGGACCTGGCCTTCCACCTCCAGGACATAACGGCCCCTACCGTGGCCTCCAAAGGACCCTGGCCATCGGCCTTTGGGCAACCCCCAATCATCGCTGGAGAGCCCCTGGGCCTGTTGCATCACCTTGGGCGTGATGGAACCGTAGAGTTGATGTATTGGCCAGGCATCGTCGTCCCTCTGCGGACGAATAGTAGCGCCTTCAGGCAGGTCTGGCTCTTGAGCAAAAGGGGGCGTTGCCCCCCTAACCCCCAGCGCACTGGCGCCGTCCAGACGGAACAGGTCTTCGTGACCGTAGACCGAGTAGCCGGCCCGGGCAAAGGCGGCAAATCCCGGGGCATCGCCAGGGCTCTTGGCGAAGATGTGCATGGCGCCTCGCTCGCCCAGGGTCCTGGTCAGGTGCTCCAGCAAGGCGGCTAAGACCTTCTCCGGCAACAGCTCCTCAGACTCACTCACCAGGCCAGTGCCAGATAGGTTGATGATCTCCCATTCGTGACGCTTGCGCCGGGCCCTGGCCTGCACGGAACCCCAGAGTTGCCCATTCTCAGCATACACCAGGGAGACGATAGTGCGCCCGGCGGGCGGGAAAGCACTAGAAAGGGCCAACAGGGAGGCCCAGGCCGATGGGCTCGTTGCTCCATTGACGCTGATGGGCAGGTATTGACGTAATTGCTTGAGGGCGATGACGTCGCCGACCCCTGCAGCTCTGATCAATGGCCACCTCGGTTCTACATTCTTGATTAATTCTATCACAAGCGTGCCACCTTAGCAAATCACGGTTGGATTGCCCCGGCGGCTACCACATGCTATAATGGCCCGCATCGGCTTGACCGACGACCGGGCCAGCGTGGCCTGGGAATTTTTCTTCACTGGCAAAGAATGAGCCTGTTTCTTGATGTAAAACAGTACTGGCGATCCTTTCTCCGGCATGCGGACCTGAGCCTGCCGTCCGTCCTGTTGGCCGGCACTTTTGCCCTCTATCTGCGCACGATGGCGCCGTCGGTGGCCACCATCTACGACGATAGCCTGGAACTGCAGTTGGTCAGCTTTCTTTTGGGCATAGCTCATCCCACCGGTTATCCCCTTTATCTTTTGATCGCCAAACTCTTCACCCTTCTCCCAATCTACGATGTCGCGTATCGGGTGAACCTCTTGAGCGGCCTTTTCGCGAGCGCCTCCGTCGCCCTGGCCTACCTGGTGAGCCGGGGCTTGGGTCTGGGACGGCTGGCGTCCCTGAGCGCTGCCACCATTCTGGCGTTCTCCACCATCTTCTGGTCCCAGGCGGTCATCGCCGAGGTGTATGCCCTGAACGCGCTCTTCCTGATGCTGGCCTTGTACCTGGCCCTGCGCTGGGGCGCGCATCCCGCTCTGAGCAACCGCACGTTGACTCTGCTGGCCTTCGTCTTCGGCTTGAGCCTGGCTCACCATCGAACCATGATCTTGCTGGGGCCGGCTCTGGCGCTCTATGTCTTATGGGGCAACCCTGGCCTGGCCAGAAGCCCCAGGCAGCTCCTGCGCCTGGGGCTGGCGTTCCTGATTCCTCTGGGGCTGTATTTATACCTCCCGCTGCGAGGTCTGGTCACCTCGTCTTTGGACGAGACCTATCGCAATACCCTGGCAGGGTTTCTCTCCTGGATCGGCGGCGCAGATTACGGTGTCTTCCTGGCCGCCAACCCCATGGCCCAGGAGACAAGGGGGATTCCATTCCTCCTGGGGCTGATGGGCAAAGAGTTCACCTGGGCGGGGATCGTTGCCGGCCTGGTGGGCCTGGCCTGGCTGGTCCGGCGCTGGCCCCGGCGCTGGGCTTTCTTGGCCCTGGCTACCCTGACCTACCTGGTCTTTGCCGCAAACTACCGGGTGGCCGACGTGGAGGTCTTCTTTATCCCATTCCTGGCGCTTTGGACCCAATGGATCGGGGCTGGCGTGGAGGCCGGGGGGCAGAGGGGGTATTCCCCCCCGTTGACGAGGGGGCAAATGGCGGGCCTGCGCCTGGCTAACGGTACCGCTGGACGCCTCCGTCTGCTGGTGGCCGGGGGCCTGGCCTTGGAGAAGCTCTTCTCCGGGCTCGTCTCCCTGACCGGGTATGCCATTGCCCTCGGGCTGCCGATATTCCTGCTGATCACGAATTTGCCGCGGGTAGATGCCAGTCGCCGTTGGGCCGCCCACGACTACGGCATCGACATCCTGCGCCAGCCCATGGAGGAGAACGCGGCAGTGGTGGGCATCCTGGGTGAGATGAGCCTGTTACGCTACTTTCAGGAGACACAGGGCTACCGGCCCGATCTGCTGCCCGTTCCGGCGGACACCGAGCTCCAGCGCCTTCAAGCCACCAGGGCCCAAGTGGCCGCGGGGCGTGCCGTGTATTTGACCCGCCCCTCACCGGGGATGGAGCAGGAGTATTCTCTGGCCTCCTTCGGCCCCCTGATTAAGGTTCAACCTAGCCCACAATTTCAGCCGCCCCACCCTCAGTTCCCGCGACCGGTGGAATTCGATGGCAAGCTGCAGCTCCTTGGCTACGACCTGGACTACGAGCTGGTGGCCCAGCACCGTCGGCCCCGCAACCCACCAGTGGGGGTGGTGGCAGGTAAGAAGTTCCGGGTGACCCTGTACTGGCAGGCACCCAGGAGGCTGGCCCAAAACTACCAGGTGTCTTTGCGACTCGTGAGCCCCCAGGGGCTCCTGGTGGGCCAGAGGGACGGCACCCCGGTCCGCGGCGGTTATCCGGTCACGGCCTGGCGTCCAGGCGAGGTGGTGATGGATACCTATGACCTGCCAGTGCTCCTGGGCACCCCCCCGGGCGAGTACAACCTGGTCGTAACCGTTTATTCGTCTTCTACCTTGCAGGGGCTGAAGGTATCGGGCAGCACCAACCGGGAGGCCCTGGTGACGCTGGGATCGGTGAAGGTGCTCCGGCCCTGGCCAGCGCCGGCCCTGGAGTCTTTTCCCTTGAAGGTGCCCGTGCACGGCAAGGAACTCACCATTCCCGGCTGGATGGAGTCCGATTCTCTGGAGGCGTTGGGCATCCAGAAAGTGGTGCGGGGCAACCTGGACAATGAGATCTCACTCTATGGCTATGGCCTAGCCGGCGACTCCTTCCAGCCAGGCGATGACCTGGTAGTGACCTTGTTGTGGCAGGCCCTACGCAGGCCCCTGCAAGATCACGTGGTATTCCTGCAGCTCTTGGACCGTGAAGGCAAGCTGGTGGCCGGGCGCGATAGCCAACCCCTGGGCGGTTCTTATCCCACCTCCCGATGGCTTCGGGACGAGGTGGTACGAGATCAGCAGCACCTCCTTCTACCAAGGGACATACCAGATGGCGACTACCGACTCATCGTCGGCATGTACGTCTCTGCTGACAACAAAGAGCGTCTCACCGCTATACGCTGGACCCGTCGCAGCGGCGACTGGGTGGACCTGGGGATGGTAAGGGTGAAAGGTCGGCCCCGGACCTTCGTTGTGCCGAGAATAGAAACCCGCCTGGAAGCTCAATTTGGCAATGCCATCAGGCTGATTGGCTACGACATCGGCGCCAAAGCTCTAAGGCCGGGAGATGCCCTATCGCTCACCCTCTACTGGCAATCCTTGGTTGATCCTCCCGCAGGTTCCGAACCTGCGGGAGGATATACGGTATTCGTCCACGTGATGGATTCTCAAGGGCGCCTGGCGGCCCAGCACGATGGCCAGCCTGGCGCGGGCCTCTTGCCCACCACCAGTTGGGTCAGAGGTGAGATCATCCGTGACCAGCACGTCATCCCATTGCCCGGGGAGTTGGCGCCCGGGGAATACTTCGTCGTTGTGGGCATGTACGATCCAGCCTCGGGCCAACGACTTGAGATCAAGACGGCTTCCGGGCTTGCCCCAGATAACTCCCTGTCGCTGGTGGAGGTCCGGATAGAGAAGTAGGTTTCTTTACCGGCTACCTTCATAGTCTTAATTCTCGACAAATGAGGCGAGATTTTTACCGGTGAGACCGCTGAGGGCGCAGTTGATCCTCCCCCCCCACCCTCACCCTC
>DYIS01000002.1:582-4159 GCA_020723545.1 Ktedonobacter racemifer | reverse complement strand
GGGTGGGGGGGGAGGATCGGCCACGTGCTCTTTGCGGTGAATGTTCTCGTCGGTTTGAAGGAAAGCTTCGCTAGTAAAGAAAGGGTATTTATTGAGAGCTTCGGGACGCGGAGTCCACCTCCTCCTTGTAACGAGGGTAGCGGCCCAACCGCGTTGGGCCAGCTGGCTCGTGACCGCTTTCAGCGTCCTGTTATCGTTCTGGCTGGCTGGCTGCGAACTGCCCGGTGGCCCTGACACCACGCCCCCCTCATTTTACGCCCTGCGGCTTCCCGCTACCGCTCCGCTGGCCTACACCGATGGCCAGGGTCTCCCGGGCCAGTTGCGTTCCCTTCGGCTCACCTTCCATCAGAGCCCGGAGAAGAAGACTCAGGTGCTCTTCTGGGAGTACGGCCAGGGGACAGACCTGGAAGCTGGACATTTCCTGGGCATGGCCTTTCGCGCACCCCAGGACTTTCGGGGTGTGGCCGCCTTCCTTGAGTCCGTTGATTTCTCGGCCGTCCGATTGGACTTCAATTTGCGCCGGGGGGGACCCCAGGGTGAGGGATTGGCCAGGGGGGTGCTGACCATGTCCTCGCCCCGGGAGTGGGTCGAGCTCACCGTTCCGTCCCAACCTCCTGGCCAGTACTACCTGGAGATCGCGCCCGTCGCTGGCCAAGCAAGCTGGTGGGGGCAGTGCGTCGGCAAGATTTTTACCGCAAAGACCGCTGAGCCCCGATACATTACACAGAATCAAAGTATCGGGGCTGAGGGCGCAGAGACAAAAAAAGATCTTTGCGGACTCTGCGCTCTCTGCGGTGAAGCAGCCTCCGTACAGCTTACCGCTCAGGGAGTGCCCTTGCGCGTCGGCGAGATACCGCTCTATCACAACACCAGCTACGAAGCCCCTGTTGGCCTAAGGGCGGAGCGGATCTACTTCCTGGGCGGGACCAGCACCTTCGATCACGGGGTCGGATGGTGGGACGCCTACGATGCCTACGGCGACACCGGGGACCGGCAGTTCGTCGGCGACCAGGTAGGGGAGGTCCGGGTGATCTACCAGGACGGCCAGGAGGATCCCATTCCCCTGGTCTTCGGCTGGAACCTGTGGTGGTATAACTACCGTCTGGGCCCAGAGGCGCCGTACCCCGAGCCCTTCGCCTCGGACCCTGAGGCCAAGGCGGCCCTGGACGAGGCGCTGCGCCTTTACCCTGCCGGCTCCCAACCCGCTCTGGCGTTTCTCTGGTCGTACACGCCACGGCCCAAGGTCATCAGGGCCCTCCGGTTCGTGGACAACCCTCGAGTTCAGGGGTTCCCCCTCTTCTCTGCCGTCACCATCCAGGCCCGGGCCGGCCTCTCTTTAGACTCCATCGTCCCACTGAAGGGTTCCTTCGTTAATAAAGAACCGAGACTGCGCAGCATCGTGCCGGAAGAGGCTGCCGGCCGAGCCTACGAGACGCCCTTGAGAAGGCTTCGCCCGTTCCTCTACACCGCGGTGGCGGATCTACCCGCCTCGCTACCGCTATCCGTCCCCGAGAACTTCCGAGGGCCAAGGGTGGTTCTCAAGGGCAACGTCTATGCCGACATCCTGACCAACGTCTATTTTCACAGCCTCAGCGACCTCTTGTCGAAGATCGATGGCGATGGCACATTTCACACCTCCACCGCCGGTTCGCCCAACTGGAGCTGGTACCAGGGCAACGGCACCTGGAAACCCAAGACGGGTTCGTTCTACGATCAGGCCTGGTCCCGAGACATGGGCCGAGCGCTCCTGGAGCTTCTGCGCCTGGGATATGTGGACGAGGCGGACAAGGCATTGAGATACGCCGACAGCCATCTCTATGACCTGCCCCGGGGCTATCCCAAGATCAACCGAGACGGCCAGCGGGTCCCCGCCCACTGGGGCACGGTGGTGAACATCCCCAATTTCCTGGACATCGACCGGAAAGGCGACGACAACCAGGAGAACGATGGCCACGGGCTTCTCTTGCTCGCTCACTACCAGGCCTGGCTGCGCCGGAACCAGGACCTGGCGTGGCTAAAGGAGCGCTGGCCGTTCATCGCCGACGCTGCGGAGTGGTACTGCTTCCAACTGGACAATCCGGCACTTTCGCGGGCGAAGGATGTCCTCTATACCGAGAGCGAGTCCGCCCACGATGGCGGCTATGACGTATACTCCAACTACATCGCTTTGCAGGCGCTGAAGGCGGCCCGGTACATGGCCTTTTTGGTCGGTGACACAGAGCGGATCTCCCGCTGGACCAGGTACATCCAGCCTTTGGAGCAGGGGATCAGCGCGTCCTTGACCGAGATAGACCCTCGATTTGGGATAACCTGGCGGGCGGTGGCGTGGAACTGGGGCTACGCCCACGAGTCCCTGGGGCCAATTAACGTTTTCGCCGACGTGTGGGGCTACGAGCCATCGAGCGTCGGACCTCCATACCGGGAGATCAACGCCAATACCTATCGCCGCCAGCTCGCTTTGCCCTCGGGCACCAACAGCGCCCGGGCCATGGGCTACGGCCAGGGCTTCATCACCCAGGCGGCGCTTCTAATGGACGACATGGCCAACGCCACCTGGGCCTTGGAGAACCTGGCCAAATACTCCTATTATCCCCGGCATCGGCCCTACGTGGTCCCCGAGGGCGTGGCGGTGCACCCTTCGGGAGCCTACTGGTATCGCACCGGCGACCTGGGCAATGCCGTCCAGGAGGCCGAGGTCCTGAAGGCCATCAGACTGGTGGCCGGCGTAGATCTCCTGGGCTATCCCTCGGTGAGGCTCCTCCCCCGGCTGCCGTTGGGCTGGTCCCAGATCCGGGTGGAGGATTTCCCCTTGGTGAGCGGCTCGCAGCCTCCCCTGCTCAGCTATATCCTGGAGCGCCAGTCGCCGGAGCGGCTTTCCATGCGGGTCACATCGAGCTCCCCCGTCGCGAATCTGGACGTCCGGCTGGGGCCCCTGCCGGCCGGGGCCAAGGACATCGTAGTCACCAAAGACGGGGTCCCGGCGCAGTTCACCTACGCCCAGAGTGGTGGCTGGGGCTGGGTCTGGCTGCGAGGGCTACGCGTCGTGACCGACATCGAGATGACCTTATCATGGAAGCAGTAGCGTACGGCGGGAAGGCAGCCCTGGGCCTGGGCGCTCTTGAAGCAGTCAATCCGGGAGGACCTTGAAAAAGCAAATTTTTCAACATCTTCCAAGGGAGCATTGCCAGAACCACAACCTTTTGGACTTACACCGACCAAAGGTTAAGGATAACTGAGGTGAGCATCATCTTGCAGCGGGAGAGCGAACGGCGGGCAGAGGTTAAGGTTGGGGTAGCCTACTAGAGGTGGAGCCCTTTGGGTCTGGGGCGTTTTGGCCTGAGGGGTAGGGTTCGACAAGGTGGGCCCTGGGGTTCGGACCG
This sequence comes from Ktedonobacter racemifer, assembly GCA_020723545.1. Lineage (GTDB taxonomy): Bacteria > Chloroflexota > DTOL01 > DTOL01 > JACQYG01 > JACQYG01. The sequence continues at coordinate 779 of DYIS01000002.1, read as the reverse complement.
TTTCTGGCAGGGCTTTTCCCTTCGCCTAGCCCAGCGCTACGATCTTGCTAGGGTGAAGGACCTAGTGATGGGAGGGGGTGGTGCGGCCTGGGTGAGAGAGGGTGCCAGGAATGGGGTGGTATCTTCCACTTAGGCCGGTTTCCCCTGTTTCGGGCCTTACGCCGGGCCCTGGGGCCCTGTCTGCGTAGACGGGAGGG
>DYIS01000002.1:0-552 GCA_020723545.1 Ktedonobacter racemifer | reverse complement strand
CAGGCTAACCGCCCTTGGGTCCGGGCCCCTTGGGACCTCTCTCACCCGCCAGGCACCTCCTAGCTCGTGATGCTTAGGGATCATCACCACTAAAAGTTGACAGTTGCGGCAAGGAGAAGCAGAATGCGTAGATATAGCGACGTTGCCTGCCTACTTCTACTGGTTATCTTGCCAATCCTCTTTTTCTGGGGGGTGCTTTTCACCAACCGCTTTATGATCCCCTTCGATGGACTCGACCAGCACTATCCCTATGATTTCTTTGCAGCTCGTGCTATCCAACAAGGACACTTTGCGCTCTGGACCCCATATCTCTTCGCTGGCTATCCAGCAATTGGCGACTCACTCTATACTATTGCTCTGTAACATTTGCGTGGTCCGCGCAAATTATGCGGTCTGGATGGCTTGAGGGAATCCTTCAAGACGGAAGGCAAGCGCGGCGGACATCAGTCGGTATCCGCGAGCAGTGAGGCGATAGAGACGAGAGCCTTGGACCTTAGCTAGTTTTTGTCGGAAAACTCATTTTTCATGGTGTCGTCTGCGGTGATGACGTTT
>DYIS01000174.1 GCA_020723545.1 Ktedonobacter racemifer | reverse complement strand
ATGACCGAGGGCACCATCTTCTCCAGGCCCACGGGCATGATCAGGTGCGCTCCCCGGGCGGTCACGGTGCCCAGAACCATGCCGATGGTGCCGCCACGGTCGTCGCCCATCAGGATGCCCACGTATCCCTGGGGGTCAATGGCATTGCCGCCCTTGATGAACACGTCGCCGGCCTCGAACTCCTTGATGAACTCCTTGGCCGGCACGTCCACCGGCTCCCCCCGCAACAGAACGTAGGGGCTCAGGCGATCCTCGGCCGCGGTCTCGGCCAGCCGCCCGTGACCGACGTAGCCAGCAGCGTAGTTGTACTTGGGCACCGGGCGGCCCAGTATCTCCTCCGCCACGAAGGCATTGGTGGTGCCGTTGGCGATGACGATGCGCCCCTCTCGCCGGGCTCGCTGCACCTCCGGCAGGGCAGCCACGGCCCTGGCGATGAGCCGCTTCGAAGCCGCCGGGGTGAGAGGGAAGATGCCGCGTATCGGTTCAGGCATGATGACCTCTAAGATCTTACACAAGACCTTACAAGGCGCCAATCTTAGTGAAGATCGCCTGTAGCTGCCTCGTTAGAGAAGCATCGCAGCTCGCCGGGATGACGTCTGTAGCGCCTTGGAACTGCATTCTTTTCGCGACCTCGATCGCCTCTTCATTGCTGAAACCGAATTCGTACTTGATCATCGATTTGTTGGACCAGATGAAAACTGTGGCCTCTCTCTTTGTGTCCAGTGCGGCCCGGATGGCCTTGTGCTCGTCATAGAACAAGAATCCCACAATCCCTCGGCCTAGACTTCCGAACAATGACATTCGCTTCACTTCCTTAGCCCAATCGCCAAAGCCTTTCTCCCACGGTGTCTTTTCATCGTAGACAATGCTTATTCTTTTGGCCTCAGCCTCTTCTACCCCAGCGTGCTCCAGGCAGGCTTCCGCTGCTGAACGGACTGCCTGGCTCTGGTCCTGAAGAGCATATAGCAATGGGCCTAAAGCTCGCAGCGCACCAATTTGTCCAAGTGCCGAAACGGCTTGTAAGCGTACCCCTTCATCCTTGTCACGTAGCGCCTCTAACAGCGCTAAAACGGGATCGGGTTCCTTCTTCCCGAACAATTTGCCCAGGAAGTCCATTTTCGTCTCCCCTTGCCTGTTGGCCCGAAATGGCGGCAAACGTCTTGGGCATACACGCAGTGCCCAGAGCGAAGCGCCGCGTGTGCCACGTTATCCGAAGTTGCGCAACACCTTCAATCGAAATCTGTCGGCCAATCTGGATGACGGTAATGCTCAAAGAGCCGGGCTACTTGAGCCGGCGTGACACGCAAGAGAGACAGTTCTGGAATCTCATCCTTGCCAAAGAATGCCACATCATCCGTCTCCAGGCTCGGCGATGGAGCTCCGCCCAGAAGCTCACACTGAAAAAAGAGTTTATAGGCATGATACGGGTAAGGCGCATGCGCGTGCTTATTTCTGTCATAGAGAGCCAGCAGTTTGACCGCGCGTGTTCGATAACCAGACTCTTCATACACTTCTCGAACAACCGCCTCGCTGGGAGACTCGTTGATGTCGGCCCATCCACCCGGCAGCGTCCAGCGACCATCCTGTCGTTCTTTGACCAACAAGATAGTATCGCCGCGAAACACTGCCCCTCGCACGTCAACTTTAGGAGTCGCGTGTCCTACCTCACTCACAAAGAGTTCCCGGACATAGTTTAGCTCCAAGTTGGAGTGGGCGGCCACAATTTCAGCCGCAACCTCGCGCACCGACTCGTACCGCTCAATGTCAAAAGGGTCTTTGGCGTAGGTAAGGCCGGTCTGAGCGATTGCTTGTAACCGTTTGGCCCATTCAATCCACTTCGGACCCATAGCTCTCTTTCCCCCGTCAGGCAATTTGGGGTAACGATATCGGTGTATGCGAAGTGCGAGGCGAAGCCGGGCATTTGGGTGAGCGGCAGCGAGCCGCATACACCATGTTATCGGATGTTGCCCACATTTTTATCCCTTTTGGATTCCTCTTGTCTGCGTATAATCTCCTGGATTGCCGGCGGCAGAGACCGTTTATCCACAATCAACCCATTTACCATTACCAAATTTGAAAATGGACTGCTTTCCATCACGTGAGGTGTGGAGAATTCCTTGTCCCAACATCCCAATTTGAACATATCACGTATTACCTTAGCCTTTTGTGAAGTGGTGCTTTTGGATGTACCGAAGTAGTTGCATATATCGTCAGCGCTAGCGTATGGCTTGAAACTCCGGTCAAAAAGAAAGTTGATGCTTCCTATGGCATAGACTATGGCCGCCGCCCAGATTTCAATCTGGCCAGAAAGGAATGGAACATTCCGCTTACGGGACATCTTTCGTATGAGTTTCTCGCACAACTGCTTGTAATCTTCATCCAGATACCTATCGCAAAACCCTGCGGTCATTTCGATCAGCCTTTGTGTCTTCTCTGCAATGATAGCCTTATCCATAACCAAGTCCTCCTTTTTTCTGTCAATCTTAACGGAGGCACACCTTCCAGGTGTACGGGGGCAATGGATCACTTTTGTTGGTCATCACCCCCTTCTTCCCGCGGTCACCCGCCAAATCTAACCGGTCCAACGGGCTCTGGATGCGGCTTCTAGTTCCCTTCGGCTGACGTGCGTGTAATGCCGCGTTGTCTCCAGCCGGTCGTGGCCCAGGGTTCCTGAATGGAAAAGAAACGCCCGCCCCGGTGGCATGTGAGACCGACGGGGCTTTTTGTTTAACGGCATTATAGTTGTGGTAGGCCTTTTGTCAAGTTTTGTCAGTGATCCATCCTCCCGCCCCGATCCATCGGGGCGGGAGCAAACAGCGGCGACCGCTACCGGGCCTCCAGGATGAGCGCCTCGCAGGGGTCCAGGGCGAACTGCGTCCCCTTGACCTTTTCCCCAGGCCGGGCGGCGCTGGTCAGGAGCACCCTCCACTCCTCCGCCGGGAGGCTCGCTGCGCTCAAGTCCACCCGGGTGAGGCGGGAGGAGAAGTTGAGGCAAACCAGCACCGACTGCTCAGGGGTCTCCCGCAGGTAGGCCAAGGAGTCCACCGGCTTCTCGATCAGGGCCCGGTAGCTCCCCCGCCGCAACGCCGGCGAGGCCTTGCGGTGCCAGATGAGCTTACGATAGAAGCTCAATAGGGAGTTGGGGTCCCGACTCTGGGCGGCCACGTTCACCCGCTGGTAGTCCGGCCCCAGACGCAGCCAGGGCACGCCGGCGCCGAACCCGGCGCCCTGTCCCGAGTCCCACTGCATGGGCGTGCGGCAGCCGTCGCGCCCCCGGTAGAACGGCCAATAGCGCTTGCCGGGCGGGTCCTGGATCTCACGGCGCGGGACGCGCACATTCCGCATCCCGATCTCCTCGCCGTAGTACAGGAAGGGCGTGCCGCGCAGGGTCAAGAGCAGGGCCGCGGCGATCCTGGCCCGGGCGTCGCCCTGGCCGCCAGCAGCGTAGCGGCTGTAGTGCCGGGTCACGTCGTGGTTGCTGAGCACGTAGCAGGGCCAGCCCTTGGCCGGCAAGGCCCGCTCCCAGGCGGCGATAGCCCCATGAAAGGCCCGGGCATCCCAGCCACAATGGGTGAAAGTGAAGTTGAAGGCCAGGTGCAGCTCGTCCTGGCCGTCGCCCAGGTAGCTGGCAGCGACCACTGGGTCCTCGGTGCCGATCTCCCCCACGCTCATGCGCTCCGGGTACCCGTCCAGGATCCGGCGGAAGGCCTTGAGGGCGCGGTGGGTCTCCGGCCGGTCCTTGTCGTACACGTGCCGCTGCCGGTCGTATCCCCGGAGCCCTCCCAGGTGGAACGGGTTGTCCCGGAACTGGTCGTCCTTGAAGAAGAAGTTGGCCACGTCCAGGCGAAAGCCGTCCACGCCCCGGTCCAACCAGAAGCGGACCTCGGCCATCAAGGCCTCCTGCACCTCCGGATTGCGCCAGTTCAGGTCCGGCTGCTGGGCCAGGAAGCTGTGTAAATAATACTGCCGCGTCACCTGGTCCCACTCCCAGGCCGAGCCGCCGAAGACCGATTGCCAGTTGTTGGGCCTGTCTCGCCAGATGTACCAGTGGCGTTTGGGGTTGTCCCGGCTGGAACGGGACTCCACGAACCAGGGGTGCAGGTGCGAGGTGTGGTTCATCACCAGGTCCAGGATGATGCGCAGGCCTCGCTTGTGAGCCTCGGCCACCAGCAGATCAAAGTCGGCCAGGGTGCCAAAGACCGGATCCACGTCGTGATAGTCGCTCACGTCATAGCCGAAGTCGTACGAGGGGGAGGGGTAGATGGGAGAGAGCCAGATGCCGTCCACACCCAGCGAATCGGCTGAGCCGTCGTTCAAATAGTCCAGGTGGGCGACGATGCCCCGCAGGTCCCCCACGCCATCGCCGTTGGCGTCGGCAAAGCTGCGCGGGTAGATCTGGTAGATCACGCCCTCTTTCCACCACGTGGAACCGCCATGCTGCCTTGTGTCCATGCCCATCCTCCAGTTAGGACGGCCAATATGATTGGCCCGCTACCCCGGCGCTATGTTGGGTAGGAGCCCAACCGCGTTGGGCGGTTCACCATAGCCCTGGAAGGCCCAATCCCCGGCCTCAGCGAATCAACCGCCTCACGGCCCTAACTGTCGCCCTGGACCGAACGTATCCGTTGCCCGGCGCTCTCGTCCAACGAATATATCACTATCTCGTATGTTGTCAATACCCAGCTCCCAAATCCGCCCATCTTAGGTAGCAATGGACCAAGATCCCCCTTTTCGTCCACGGCTTGCCCGCCTGGCCCAGGTGTGATAACATAGCCGCGACGACGCCGGCAGGGGGATAGGAGCCCGATGATCCGAGCGCTCTGGTTTGAAACCGGGGATGCCCCGCCCAAGGAGACGAACGAGGAGGAGGCCAGGGCGATCCTGGCCAAGGAGAAGGAGGAAGGCGCCCTCTGGGTGGACCTGGACTCGATTAAAGAGGAGGAGCTTGGCTGGCTGGAGCGTACCTTCGGGTTCCATCCCCTGGCCATCGAGGACTGCCGCACCCAGAACCAGCGGCCAAAGTTAGAGGAATATCCGGGTTACCTGTTCCTGGTGTTGCACGCACCCCGGGCCGGCACCACCGCGGACGAGATCATCCTGGACGAACTGCACGTCTTCCTATCGCATCGCTACCTGGTCACCGTTCACGACGGGCCTCTGGCCGCCACCCGGGAGACCTGGGAGCGGTGCCGGCAAAATAGCCACCTGAACAAAGGCATCTCGCACCTCTTCTACGTCGTGTGCGACCGGCTGGTGGACAACTTCTTTCCCCTTCTCGATACCATAGACGAGGAGATCGACCGGCTGGAGGACGTGATCGTCTCGTCACCGTCCCGGCGGGTCCTGGACAACATCTTCGGCATGAAGCAGAACCTGGTGCACCTGCGCAAGATCGCCGCCCCGGAGAGAGAGGTGTTCAACTCGTTGCTCTATCGGCGAGACCCATACCTCCAGGCCGAGACCTTCATCTATCTGAGGGACGTCCACGACCACCTGGTGCGGGTCCACGAGACGATCGATTCGTACCGAGACCTGATGAGCAATGCCCTGGACGCCTACCTCTCCACCGTCTCCAATAACCTGAACGAGGTGATGAAGCGGCTCACCGTCATCGCCACCATCTTCATGCCGCTTTCTTTCCTGGTGGGCTTCTGGGGCCAGAACTTCCAGCAGCTCCCGTTTGACCGGCCCCAGTTCTTTGTCCTAAGCCTGGTGGCCATTGCCACGGTGCCGGCGATCATGCTCCTGTGGTTCCGCCTCCGCGGCTGGACGTGACCGCTTTCCGTAGCGCCGGGATTCGCCCCCGATCCTTTACCAGGCGCCTTATTTTTCAGTTGATCC
>DYIS01000173.1:2675-5864 GCA_020723545.1 Ktedonobacter racemifer | reverse complement strand
GTGCCTGGGGTAGTACCCACGGCGTCGAGTGGCGCTGGGACTGTGGAGGCCAAAGAGGGCAACCTGGCCCCGGATTTCGAGTACACCGATTCTACCGGAAGGCGGGTCAAACTCAGCGACTATCGGGGCAGGGCGGTGATGATCAATTTCTGGGCCGCCTTCTGCCCGCCTTGTCGCACGGAAACCCCGGCTATCGAGGCCTACTACCGGGAGTACCAGGAGAGCGTGGTGGTTCTAGGCATCAACGTGGGCCAGGAGGGAGATGGCACCATCGGCAAATTCGTCCAACAGTACGGTGTGTCCTATCAGGTCCTGGCCGACCGGACGGGGGCAGTGAGCGCTTTGTACTACGTGGATGCTATCCCGCACAGCGTCTTCGTGGACAAATCCGGCATTATCAGAAAAATTCAGATCGGGTCTATGAGCAAGGCCATGCTGGCGGCCAATTTTCGGAAGGCCATGGATTAGCCTGCTGCGTGATGTCGCGAGATCGCTTCCGGGATCAACGATCATAGGGAGCCTGTGGTGAGTAAGGATGTTCGCTCGTTGAAGCCGCCCTGGGGCCTGCGCCTCGGCCGGGGGCAATGGGCGGCGTTGGGTGTCTTGATGGGCATGGCGCTGGCGTACTTTCTGGCACCCTGGTCCCTGGTAGACAAGCTCCGGGCGGTGGGCTACGGGGTCTGTGCCCAGCGCCCGGCCCATTCCTACTTCCTGGGTGGCGTGCAGCTTCCCCTGGAAGCCAGAATGGTGGGGATCTACGGCGGTTTTGTGGTTTCCTGGCTTTACTTCTTGGCCATCGATCGCGGCAGGGCCGCCAACCTGCCCAGGGCAAAATACCTGGCCTTGGCCGTAGCCTTCATCGGGATCATGGGTTTCGATGGTTTGAATGCCACGGCCTACGACAACGGTCTCCCGTTCCTTTATTCCCCCGACAACCGCGTGAGGCTCGCCAGCGGTCTTTTGGCGGGCCTGAGCATGGCCATGTTCCTGTTGCCGATCCTGAACTTCAGCCTGTGGCGTGATCCCGAGCTAAGGCCGGTGGTAGAAGACATGCGCCAGGTACTGGGGGTTCTGGCTGCTGAGGCGGCTTTGGGCCTGGGCGTGGTCTCCGGCTGGTCATGGCTCTATTATCCCATAGGTTTTCTTTCCAGTGGCGGCGTGCTGGTGGTGGTCGCCATCGTGAACCTGGTGGTGGTGCAGAATCTCAGCAGGAAACGGGGGCAAACCATCTGGGAGGCCCTGGTGCCCGTGACTTTGGCTCTGGTCCTGGCATCGCTGGAACTCGCAGGATTGGGCGCTTTTCGAGCCTGGGCTCAAGCGGTTGCCGGCATCGACGCACTCTGAGGAAGCGAGGGGTTGGATTAATGACCCAAACCGTGGTCACTGGCAGAAGGCGCGACCTGGTGATCTTTCTGGATCGGCTGATCCTACACTTCACGCGGCACTGGCTTCTATTGGCAAATGCGACCTTGGGGTTATTTGCCGCTCTGCCCCTTTTAGCACCTTACCTGGCTTCCCGAGGCTACACTTTGCCGGCGAAAGCCATCTACGTAGCCTATCAGGTCAGCTGCCATCAATTGCCGCAGCGGTCCTTCTTCATCGGGGGGCCAAAGTCAACCTATTCCTTTGAGGAGATATCCTCCGCCACGGGGATTGGGGACCCCCTTGCTTTCTATCACTCTCCCCTGGGCACTGCTTCCTTTGGCTACCAGGTAGCCTATTGCCAGCGGGATACAGCCATCTTCGCCTCCATCTTCCTGGCGGGGCTTCTCTTCTCCCTGGTCCGGCAGAAGCTCAAGCCGTTGAGCATACCGCTGTTCTTGGCCTTCATTGCGCCCATGGCGGTGGATGGCTTCACCCAGCTACTGGGCTTTCGCGAGAGCAACTGGCAACTGCGGCTCTTCACCGGGGGGCTCTTCGGCTTTGCGCTGGTGTGGCTCTTGTATCCCTACATGGAACAGGGGATGCGCGAAGTCCGAGAGGTCCTGGAAGGGCGCTTTGACCGCCTGGACGCCAGGTGAGGCGGTTCATCTCTCCCTCCAGCCGTGAGTGAATTGCCACAAGAGCGTGTGATTGTCTACGGTGATTGAAGATCCTCGACAGATTTGTGGACCTTTTTTGCATTCCTTGGGCGGGTAGCTTAAACTATCCTTAAGGTTTGCGCCAGGGCCCGGGGAGAATGATCGCCGACCCCGGCTTAAGGCTCAGCTATCTTTGATATGAGGGGGAAATGCGTTTCTATACTAGTAAAAAAAAGGCTAATCCGGTGTCTGCCCCGCCAGCGGAAAGCGCGCGTCATGCCAAGCGCAGCAAGTTCACTCAGGAGAGCAGAAGCCAGGGGAATCCCTTGTACGTGTTGGTGCCCGCTGCCTTGATCGTTGCCTTGGCTCTGGGGTATTTCTTCCTGCAGGGACAGGGCAGAGGACAGCCAACCATTCCTACGGCAAACCAGGGCACTGGCAGCAGCGCCTTGCGGCGCAGTAGTGCCAGATTCACAACCGTTGTTGCCCAGGATGGAGCGGTGAAGCTGCCGGTGGCCGATTTTGCCGACGGCAAGGCCCGGTTCTATACCTATCGCGAGCCCTCCTCCGGGAAGGAGATCGATTTCTTCGTCCTGGAGAGCTCCGATGGCGTCATCCGCGCCGCCATCGACGCCTGTGACGTCTGTTATCCTTTCAAGAAAGGCTATCGACAGGAAGGGGACGAGATGGTGTGCAACAACTGCGGCCGGCGTTTCCCCTCCATTAGAGTCAACGACGTGACCGGCGGCTGCAGCCCGGCGGCGCTGACTCGTTCGGTGCAGGGGGACATGGTGGTGATCCTGGTGAGTGACATTCTCAAGGACAATGTGAGCCAGACCGGCCAGCCGCTATTCTAGCCGAAGCCCTGCCGGTTTGGCAAGGCCTGCCCGCAGGCAGGCGGGCCTGAACGCGGTGCGAAGAGGAGGCGATCTACGTGCGCCTGGCGGACATTTCTTTTAATAATCTCAGACGACGCAAGAGCAAGATGGTCTTCGTGATCCTGGGCCTGGCCATCGGGGTGGCCACCGTGGTGGCGCTTTTCTCCATCACCACCGCCATGCGGGACGACCTGCAGGACAAGATCGACCAGTTCGGCGCCAACATCGTCATCGTGCCCCAGGCCAGAGAGCTCTCTTTGAGCTATGGCAACATTGCCGTCTCGGGCGTA
>DYIS01000173.1:0-2665 GCA_020723545.1 Ktedonobacter racemifer | reverse complement strand
GCCAGGAGGACGTGCCCAAGATCAAGACCATCGCCTTCTCTGGAAACATCGCCACCATTGCCCCGAAATTGCTGGGCGCGGTGCAGGCCAAAGGTGTTGGTGAGAGCAGGGCGTTGCTCGTGGGCGTGGACTTCCCGGCCGAGCTCAGGATGAAGAAATGGTGGGAGATCAACGGTGCCGCGCCTGGCCGGGAAGACGAAGTCCTTCTCGGCAGCCGTGCAGCGGGAGTCTTGATGTCCAATCCCGGGGACTCGCTGACCATAGACGGGCGAAAGTTCATGGTATCGGGTGTTCTGAAAGAGACTGGTTCACAGGAAGACTCCGTCCTGTACGTGGAACTATCGGCGGCACAGGCCCTCTTGGGCAAGCAGGGCAAGTTAAGCCTGATCGAGGTGAGCGCCTTGTGCAAGGCATGCCCCATCGAGGATATCGTAGGGCAGATCAGCGGCGTGCTGCCTAACGCCAAGGTCTCCGCTCTCCAGCAAGCCTGGAAGGCTCGGCGACAGACGGCGGACCAATTGACCAATTTCTCTTTGGGGGTTTCGGCGGTGGTCTTGGCTATCGGGGCCATGATCGTGCTCACTACGATGATGTCCTCAGTGAAGGAGCGGACGCGGGAGATCGGCATCTTCCGGGCCATCGGCTTCCGACGGATGCACATAGCTCGCATTATCCTCCTGGAGGCGCTGGTGGTGAGCGTGGCGGGCGGGATCCTGGGTTGGTTGGCCGGCATGGTCGCCAGCTCGCTTACTGCCCCCTACGTGGCCCAGGCGGCCGTGACGGTGAACTGGAACCCAGCCCTGGCCGCTTTGGCGGTGGGGCTCTCGGCCATGGTGGGCCTGGGCTCCAGCATCTATCCGGCGATGCAGGCCGCCAATCTAGACCCGGCGGAGGCATTGAGGTTCATCTAGACGTAAGGTGTGAATCCGGATGACGTTGATCGATATTCGCGGTGTGAGCAAGACCTACAACAGTAATGGCTCTGCGGTCCAGGCCTTGAGGGGGATTGACCTGTCCATCGACGAGGGCGAGCTGGTGGCCATGATGGGGCCTTCGGGCTCCGGCAAGAGCACTTTGCTCTCTATCTTGGGCGCCATGAACCCGCCAACCACAGGGACCGTCCTGGTGGACGGCATTGACCTGTATGGGCTCTCGGTGGAAAAAAGGGCCGATTTCCGCCACGAGTACATCGGATTCGTCTTCCAGCAACTTCAGCTTATCCCCTACCTCACGGCCGTGGAGAACGTCCTCTTGCCATTGGCTATCAGCAAGAGACCTCATCGAGAACAAGAGGCGATGGCGTTCCGGGCGCTGGGGCGGGTTGGCCTGGAGGACAAGGCCCGCCGGCTCCCGAACCAATTGTCCGGCGGCGAGCAGGAGAGGGTGGCGGTGGCCAGGGCCATCGTCAACGAACCGCCGTTGATCCTGGCGGACGAGCCCACGGGCAGCCTGGACACGCAGACCGGAGAAGAGGTGATGCGGCTATTTCAGTCTTTGAATGAGGACGGCTTAACCATCGTCCTCGTCACCCACAACCCGGAGAACACCCGTTTCGTTGGAAGGACGATCCGGATTCGGGACGGCAGGATAGCTCCCTAGATCACTTTCTTTACGGGCAAAGTAAGGGGAATCACAGATTTCAAAGATGGCACAGACTCAATCTGCGTAATCAGTGCAATCTGTGGTTGAGGGTGGGGGCTCTCTGCTACTTGCTACCTGCTCCCTGGTGTTATCTGTTTTGCCAGATATTGAGTCACTGGTTCGCCGCTTCACCAAGCCCTCTTCCGCAGCATTATAGCATTTGCTGGTGGAGAGCCTTCTCTCGATGAAGGATTGAGACACGAGAATTAACATAGGAGCTCATCAAACTCGACATAAGAGGGACCGGCTACGCGCGCTTATGCCTGGTCAACGAGTCCCTTATCTGAGCCGGAATGGGTATCGGTCTTCCGCTGGCGTCCACGAAGACCTGCACGGTCTTGCCCGTGGCCAGGGCCTGCCCTGAATCCTGGTTGACCACCTGGTAGCCCAAGGAGAAGCTGCGGTTCTTCACCTCCTCCACCCAGGTCTTGACTATGATTGCCTCATCGAAATGAGCCGGGGCGTGGTAGCGGCAACTGGCCTCGGCGATGACGAAGCCCAGGCCCGATCTCTCCAACTCAGCATAGTTGAGGCCCAAGGCCTTGAGATAGTTGACCCGTGCCACCTCGAACCAGACGAAGTAATTGGCGTAGTAGACGATGCCCTGGGCGTCGGTCTCAGCGTATCGGACCCGCAGCTCGGTGGCAACCTCGTGCGCATCGCTCATGTCTCTAGAGATCCCTCGAACAGAGCCCGCAGATCCGCCGGGATGGGGACCGCCCGACCCTGGCAATTCGCACAGACATGCACGGTCTTTCCAGTGGCCAGAAGCTGACCGGTCCGGCGGTCACGGGCTTCATAGGCCAGGATGATCTGGCGGCTGCGAAAGGAGTCCAGCCAGGCCCGGACTACTACGTCGTCGCCGTAGCGGGCCGGGGCCAGGTAGCGGGCGCTGATCTCCGTCACTGGCAGGTAGCAACCCTTTTTCTCCCAGTGAGTATAGTCTGTGCCGCACTGGCGGAAAAGCTCACCTCGGGCGACCTCGAACCAGATCAGGTAATTGGCGTGATATACCACGCCCATG
>DYIS01000172.1 GCA_020723545.1 Ktedonobacter racemifer | reverse complement strand
AGCGCCCAGCCCACCCTTCCGGCCGCCAGGTGGGCCAAGGCGTGGGCCTGGTCTTCCGCCACGCCATAGGTTTTTACCAACGCCTGCCTGATGGTCTCGGTGGCCACGGGCCGCAGATCCAGACGTTGGCAGCGGGAGGTGATGGTCGGCAGCAGGATATTACCATCAACGGCGGTCAAAATCAAGACAGAGTAGGATGGCGGCTCCTCCAACGTCTTCAGCAGACAGTTGGCAGCCTCCTCGCTGAGCCGATTCGCCTCCAGGTTCAGGCAGACCTTCCATTTTCCAGCGTAGGGCTTCAGGCTGATCGTGTGTTGCAGCTCCCGGATCTGGTTGATGCCGATCTCCCGCCGGGTCCTGCGCTCCTGTTCCGGCACCGTGGCCAGGGAAACCAGGTGCACATCTGGATGCGACATCTCGTCGATCAGGCGGCAGCTCCGGCAGTTACCGCACGGCGCATCCGGCTCGGCGCAGTTCAACGCCTGGGCGAACTGCGTGGCCAGGGTGGTCTTGCCGACCGAGGACAGGCCGGTGATCAGGTAGGCGTGGCTGATGCGCCCCGCTTTGATACTGTGATCCAGTAGATCCACGGCCCAATCATGGCCGATAACCTGCCACATCTTCGGCCCACCCGTGTGTGCGAATTTGTGCTATTGTATCCTCACCGGGCCATTTAATCAAGGGCCACGGAGCAGGGTGCAGCTAGCAGATAGCCACTGGTTTGAGACGATCGGTGCTACCGGGTCGGCGGCGACCATCGCTGCCGACCCGGTGGGGGTAATAGTGTCGGGGCGCGAGGCCCGGGTCCGGACAGAGAGTCGACCGCTACGGGAGGGACCAGGCCGCGACGGCCGGGGGCAGGCCCCATGTCGTACCCGATGTTCATGCGTTGCAGAATGGGGGAGATGTCCAGTGACCATGAAGGGGATGTTCTCTTACGTCAGGCCCAAATTGTACTTCAATGCCTGGTCCACCTCGGCCATCTTGACGAGGCTCAGCCTGCCCGCGGGGCGAAGCTCTGGAGTGCCGGCTGGCGGGCGCAGCCGGGACTCTGGGCCCACCTGCTGGATGGTCGCCATTTGAGCACAGTTCACGGCGCTGCGAAAAGGCAGCCCACTCTCTTCCGGTTCGACCATAACCACAAAGGGATAAGGCCGTGGGGGGACAGTCCTGGTGATGGCCACGAACACGGTGGTGGGGCTGTTCTGGTTGCCCACATCCTGCTGGACTACCAGGGCTGGCCGCAACCCCCCTTGCTCGCTCCCCTTGACCGGGTCAAAGTCCACCCAGTAGATTTCTCCCCGCTTAACCGGCATGGCTGATGGCCCCCCTCACAGCCGGCAGGCTGGCCTCGGCGAATTCACTGGCCTCCTGGGCATAGAAACGATAACCTTCAACGGCCAGGGCATCTTTCTCACTGGCGCGCCAGGCGGCCAGAACCTCGGCGATCACCCGGCTGCGGCCTTCTCGGGCCAGGGCAGCCTTGCCATCCACGTACTCCAGCAGTTCGCGGGGGAGTGACACAGTGACCTTGCGAATGACGGTTGCAGTCATAGGTGCCACATTGATCTCCTTTCTTCCGTACTATGTCATCCCAATTATACACCAAGGTTAGCCATCTGTCCAGTCATACCTGCTGAAGTGGGCCGATGGTCATTCCATGGTGATCAGGTGGTCGGGAGGGTGTGCTTTTGGGTGGCGGGGTCAAGACGCAGAGGCGATCCCTACGGGAGAGACTAAAAAGGAATGACCCTCATTGCCCTCACACACCGTTCCAGCGTGTGATGCCGATTATGTTCAGCCCCGATTTTGTGGTATAATTGGCGAAAATCACGCACAAGGTGAGAGATGCCCGGTTTATTGAGCAAGATCTTCGGCGACTCCAACGAGCGAGAGATAAGCAAGCTCAGGCCTATAGTCCAGAAGGTGAATTCCCTGGAGGGGGAGTACAGGGCGCTGTCGGAGGCCCAGCTATTAGCCAAGACCGACGAATTCAAGGCCAGGCTGGCCCAGGGCGAGACTATGGAAGACATTCTCCCCGAGGCCTTCGCCGCGGTGCGAGAGGCCTCCCGGCGCACCATCGGCCTGCGGCACTTCGACGTGCAGCTCATGGGCGGCGTGGTATTGCATCAAGGCAAGATCGCTGAGATGAAGACTGGCGAGGGCAAGACTTTGGTGGCCACCCTGCCGCTCTACCTGAACGCCCTGGCCGGACAGGGCGCCCACCTGGTGACGGTGAACGACTACCTGGCCAAGCGGGATACCCAGTGGATGGGGCCCATCTACCATTCCCTGGGGCTGTCGGTGGGGGTCATTCAACACGAGAGCTCGTTCATCTACGACCCTTCCTATCCGGCCACCGACGAGCGGCTGGTGAATCTGCGACCCTGTCCCCGCCGGGAGGCCTACTTGGCCGACATCATCTACGGCACCAACAACGAGTTCGGTTTTGACTATCTGCGGGACAACATGGTGTGGGACCTATCCCAGTGCGTCCAGCGGAAGCTCTACTACGCCATCGTGGACGAGGTGGACAATATCCTCATCGACGAGGCCCGGACGCCCCTGATCATCTCCGGCCCAGCCGAGGAGCCGGCCGACAACTATAACCTGTTCGCCCGGCTGGTCCCCAGGCTTCAGAAAGAAACCGACTACAAGATCGACGAGAAGCTGCGGGTGGTGACCCTCACCGAGGAGGGCATCGCCAAGATGGAGCGTTGGCTCAATCTCCCCAACCTCTACGACCCGCAGTATTTCGAGCTCACCCACTACCTGGAAGAGGCCCTGAAGGCCCAGTTCCTGTACCGGCGGGATCGAGACTACGTGGTGAAGGATGGCCAGGTGATCATCGTGGACGAGTTCACCGGCCGGCTCATGTTCGGCCGGCGCTACTCCGAGGGGCTGCACCAGGCCATCGAGGCCAAGGAGACCGTCAAGATCCAGCGGGAGAGCCAGACCCTGGCCACCATCACCTTCCAGAACTATTTTCGCATGTACCAGAAGCTGGCGGGCATGACCGGCACGGCTCAAACCGAAGCCGAGGAGTTCTTCAAGATCTACAAGCTGGACGTGGTGGTGATCCCCACCAACATGCCCATGATCCGGGAGGACTACGCGGACCAGGTGTACAAGACCGAGGAGGCCAAGTTCCGGGCGGTGGTGCGGGAGATCCAGGAGCTCCACCAAGCCGGCCGCCCGGTGCTGGTGGGCACGGTGTCTATCGAGAAATCAGAGCACCTCTCCCATTTGTTGGATAGAATAGGCGTCCCGCACCAGGTCTTGAACGCCAAGTACCACGAGAAAGAGGCCGGCATCATCGCCCAGGCCGGGCGGCCGGGCCAGGTGACCATCGCCACCAATATGGCTGGCCGCGGCGTGGACATCATCCTGGGCGGCAACCCGGAGCGCCTGGCCCACGACCTCTTGCTCAAACGGGGCGTTGACCCGCTGGCCGCCACGCCGGAGGACCACGATGCCGCGCTCGGGGAGGCCGGGCAGCAGTGTCGGGAGAACCGGGACAAGGTGGTGGGGCTGGACGGGCTGCATATCCTGGGCACCGAGCGCCACGAGGCCCGGCGCATCGACAACCAGCTCCGGGGTCGCGCTGGCCGCCAGGGGGACCCGGGTTCCTCCCGATTCTACGTCTCGCTGGAGGACGATCTGATGCGGCGCTTCGGCGGCCAGGGCATCGCCAACATCATGGAACGCTTCGGCCTGGACGAGGATATCCCCATCGAGCACAGCCTGGTCTCCAAGTCCATCGAGAACGCCCAGGTGAAGGTGGAGGGCTACAACTTCGACATCCGTAAGCATGTGGTCGAGTACGACGACGTGATGAACAAGCAGCGAGAGGTCATCTACGGCGAGCGCAAGAAGATCCTCTCGGGTGCCGACCTGAAGTCCAATATCCTTCAGATGGTCAAGGACGAGGTGCAAGGCCACATCACCGCCTACGCCGCCGGTAACTACAGCGAAGAATGGGACCTGCCGGGGCTGGTGGCGGCGCTGAGGCCCATACTCCCCACCGTGCCGTCGGCCTACGAGTTGCAAAAGCTCTCCAAAGCCGAGCTAGAGAGCCGCCTCATGGAGGCGGTGGAATCGGAATACGAGAAAAAAGAGCGCGCCCTGGGGCCAGAGATCATGCGCCAGGTGGAGCGGCTGGTGATGCTCCAGGTCATCGACGGGCTGTGGGTGCACCACCTGACCGCCTTGGACGACCTGCGGGAGGGCATCGGGCTGCGGGCCTACGGGCAAAAGGACCCCCTGGTGGAGTTCAAGAACGAGGCCTACGAGATGTTCCAGGGGCTCCTGAGCGCCATCCAGCACGAGATCGTCCACCGCATCTATTGGGTGACGTTGGTCCGGGAGCCCGAGCGCCGGGCCCCACAAATGGCCACCAACCGGGCCGGGGGCGGCGTCCGGGAGCCGGTGCGGGCCTTGGGAGATGCCAAGCCCTCCAAGAAGAGCCTGTGCCCCTGCGGCTCGGGCCGGCGCTTCGAAGACTGTCACGGCCGGCGGAAGAAGGAGGCCAGGCCGGTGGCTGTCCCGGCCACGGCCACCGGCACCGGCCACAAGAAGACGAAACATAAGCACCGGCGCTAGGGATACGCATGGGCGAACATTACGGCCTGGGGTTGCACTCCACAGGGTGTTGAACGAAGCCCGCACGTGGGGACGCTCCGATACTTTGATTCTGTGTAATGTATCGGGGGCGAATCGTGCCCCACAGTGGGGCAAACCCCAAGTTCGGGCGTCCGAAGGGACCCAGTGGGGAACATTGATCTTCGTTCAACACTCTGCTGGAGAGTGTACTAGCTAAATGGAAGGTGTCAAGCTAAAACACCTGGAAGGTGTATAAGGGTGACACTCCTTTGCCACTCATCTGCTGGAAGACGGCGTGGACCTGCGGTATAGCCAGGAATTGCTGGGGCACGAAGACCCGCGCACGACGATGATTTACACCCATGTCAGCACCCGGGAGTTGGGGCGCATTCGCAGCCCGTTAGACAATTTGACGCTGGAAGAGGAAGGAGGCGTGTATGAAGTCATAGAGCCGCCGTTTTAGAGAAGGGGCGCGTACAGCGCCCAAGAGAGACGTGACACGCGTCTATCACGGCTCAGATGAGCGATATACGCAATACTGCGTATACTAACAAGTTTGCCGCAATGCTGTCTCAGAATGATACCGCGTCTTGGGAAGTATCGTGTTTGACCGAATCCTAAAACGAATGCGTGAGAAAGTCCGTACCCGTCAGTACGTCATGACTTTGCACGCCGAAGAAGAAATGGATGAAGATGGCTTGACCATCTTCGACGTTGAAAGTGGCATCCTCACAGGCGAGATTATGGAACGACAAAAAGAGCGCGTCACCGCCGAGTGGAAATACCTCGTCAAAGGCAAAACCTTGACGGGCGATGATGTGATTGTGGTAGCGAAGTTGAGTCCGACTGGCAAATTGGTTATTATTACGGTATACCGTCCCTAGAAAAGGAGAAGACATATGATTTGCGATATTTGCGGCAAGAGCGGCGCACGGATTCGCCGCATGACGCGAAGTTACGGCAGAGGGGAAAACCTATTTGTCATTGAAAACGTCCCAGTGGTCGTCTGTCCCCACTGCGGAGAGAGTTATCTCACCGCCGAGACGCTGCATGAAATTGAACGCCTGAAACTCCACCGCAAGAATCTAGCCCAGGAGCGGTGCATTGACGTTGTTGCTTTTGCCTAACAGGCGATGCAGGATGCACTGCGGCAAACACACGCCCCCCGGTGTGCCCAGATAAACTTCAATCATCTAGCCGGTGCAAGTCCGGTCGGGGTAACGACCAAGCCCCGATACATTACACAGAATCAAAGTATCGGG
>DYIS01000171.1:4997-5873 GCA_020723545.1 Ktedonobacter racemifer | reverse complement strand
AACCCAACTCAGCGAGCGGGAACTTCGGCTGTTTGAGGAATTGAGGCAGATCCGGGGGTGGGCCTGATTATTCTATTCCAGTCAAGAGGTATGTTACATGTTTGATGAGCGCGAACCATGCTACGTCATAAGCGTGGCGGCTCAACTGGTCAAGATGCACCCGCAGAGCCTGCGTTATTACGAGCGCATGGGGCTGATTGCCCCCTCGCGTTCCAGGGGAAATATTCGGCTCTATTCGCAGCACGACATAGAACGCCTTCAGTTGATCCAGCGGTTGATCGGCGACCTGGGCGTCAACCTGGCCGGGGTGGAGGTCATACTGAACCTCACCGAGCAGGTCCGCCAGCTCGAACAACAGATGGAACAGATGAAGACCGAGTACGAGAAGGAGATCCATCGACTCTTGACCGCCTTGGGGGGTAGCACTTGATCCCCATATCCGACAACGTGCGTTCCCGGCATTTCCCCATCGTCAACTACCTGCTCATCGGAGCTAGCGTGTTGGTGTTTCTCTTTGAGCTGGGCCTGGGGCGGAGGCTGGACGCCTTTGTACACGCGTGGGGCGCTACTCCTCTGGCCATCACGGGCTATCTTAGCCACCTGGGGGAGCGCTCGCCCTGGCCTCTGGTGACCCTGGTCACCTCGCTCTTCATCCATGCCGGGTGGGTGCACCTGTTGGGGAACATGCTGTTCCTGTGGGTCTTCGGTGACAATGTCGAAGATGCCATGGGCTACGTCAGACTTATCATTTTTTACCTGCTTTGCGGATTCGGTGCTGTGGCGGTGCAGTTATTCGCCAGCCCGGCAAGCTCCTTGCCGATGATCGGGGCGTCCGGCGCCATCGCGTCCAGGATCAGCTCGCTGTATCCGCACACC
>DYIS01000171.1:0-4987 GCA_020723545.1 Ktedonobacter racemifer | reverse complement strand
GGGCCTGGCCCAGGTGGCGCTCTTCGCCGATTCCCGGGTTCCGCTGATCGGGGCCAGCGGCGCTATTGCCGGGGTTCTCGGGGCATATATCCTGATGTTTCCCTGGGCCTCTGTGTCGGTGCTGGTGCCGTTCTTCTTTTTCTTCACGGTGATCGACGTGCCAGCGTTGCTGCTGCTGGGGCTGTGGTTTATCGCCCAATTCTTCAACGGCCTGGCCGCCGTCACCTATGCCAGCCACGTCACCGGTGGGGTGGGATGGTGGGCCCATGTTGGGGGCTTCGTGTTGGGCATGATCCTGATGCCTTTCTTCCGCCGGCGGCCCCGCAGGCAATACTGGGACTGGTGAGAATAAAAGACTAGGGGAGGTTCACAAATGGCGTTCACCGATGATCTGGCAGAGTTGGACAAGCTGGAGAGCCTGGACACCCCGATCCTCTCGGTGTATCTGAACACTGATCCACAGAAGGCGTCCAGCCGGGAATACCTGCGTCTCTTATGCAAGGACATGCGTGCCAGGTTGGAAGCTCAACTGACCCAGCCCAGAGACGCCAAGGCCCTCCACAGGGAGATGGAGCGGGTCTTGGGTTTCCTGGAGTCCGAGTATCGGCCGAAAGGCAAAGGGCTCGCCGTATTCTCCTGTGAACCAAAAGGCCTTTGGCAGGTGTTCCAGCTACCCATGACCGTGGAGAATGCCCTGTATTTCGAGACTCGGCCCCAACTGGGGCCACTTCACGCCGCCCTGGCCACGTATCGGTGTTATTGCGTGGTCCTGGTGGACAAGGAGAAGGCAAGGCTGTTCAGCGTTCACCTGGGCCAGGTGGAGGAGTACGGCGATGTCCTGTATCCGGCATTGCCCGGCAAACACAAGCAGGGCGGGTGGGCTGCCGCGCGGATGCAGCGACACCACGAGGCTAAGGTCCACGAACACCTGAAAAACGTGGTGGCGCAGTTGACAGAGTACTATCGCGCCCAGCCTTTTGACCGCCTGGTGTTGGCTGGCCCCAACGAGGCCCTAACCGAACTACGCCGCTTGTTGCCCAAGACATTGGACGAAAAGGTGGTTGGCACCCTATCGTTGCCTATCCTGGCCAGCAAGGCCGCCATCCTGGAGGCCATTCAGTCTATGGAACAAGAGCCTCTTTGGCCCAGGGGGTACGTGAAGTAGTATGAATATCAACAGGTTAACCGAAAAGGCGCAGGAAGCCACTGTGGCCGCCCAGAGATTGGCGGAGGAGCAGAACCACAATCAGATCGAGGTAGAACATCTCCTGTACGCTCTCCTGGATCAGCCGGAGGGCTTGGTTTCCCAGATCATGCGTCGGCTCCAGGTGGATCCGGAGCAGGCAAAACAACAGGTCGCCGGAGAATTGGCCCGGCTGCCGAAGGTCTACGGTGGGCAGGTGTATGTCTCCTCGCGGCTAAAACGGGTCTTTGACCTGGCGGAGCAGGAAGCCAGCCGGCTCAAGGACGAGTTCGTGTCCACGGAGCATCTGCTTCTGGCGATTGCCGATGAAGGCGACAAGGGGGCCGGGGGTAGGGTCCTGAGATCTTTGAGGGTGACTAGAGAGCAGATATACCAGGTCCTATCCACGATCCGTGGGGACAGCGGGTCACCGACCAGAACCCGGAAGATAAATATCAGGCCCTGGAGCGCTACGGCCGCGACCTGACCGACCTGGCTCGGAAAGGCAAGTTGGACCCGGTCATCGGACGGGATGAGGAGATCAGGCGAGTGATGCAGGTGCTATCCAGGCGGACCAAGAATAACCCGGTGCTAATTGGCGAGCCGGGGGTGGGCAAGACCGCCATTGCCGAGGGGCTCGCTCAGCGTATCGCCCGCGGAGATGTCCCGGAAACCTTGAAGGACAAGCGTATCGTGGCCCTGGACCTGGGGGCGCTGGTGGCCGGCTCCAAATACCGGGGTGAGTTTGAGGAACGCCTGAAGGCGGTGTTGAAAGAGGTCATCCAGTCCCAGGGTGACGTTGTACTGTTCATCGACGAGCTGCATACCGTAGTGGGCGCTGGAGCGGCTGAGGGGGCCATGGATGCCTCCAACATGTTGAAACCCGCCCTGGCCAGGGGCGAGCTGCACTGCATCGGTGCCACCACCCTGGATGAGTATCGCAAGCACATCGAGAAAGATGCTGCTCTGGAGAGGCGCTTCCAGCCGGTGTCGGTGGGCGAGCCCACGGTAGAGGATACGATCTCCATACTCCGGGGCATCAAAGAGCGCTATGAGGTACACCATGGCGTGCGCATCCAGGACTTCGCCCTGGTGGCTGCGGCGGTGCTTTCCCACCGCTACATCTCTGACCGGTTTCTTCCCGACAAAGCCATCGACCTAATCGACGAGGCGGCCTCGCACCTGCGCATGGAGATCGATAGCTTGCCGGCAGACCTGGACGAGGCGGAGCGCAAGATCAAACAACTGGAGATCGAACGAGTAGCGCTACAAAAGGAGCGTGACTCCGCCTCTCGCCAGCGGCTTGCCAGGCTGGACAAAGAGCTGGCCGAGCTTAAAGAGCAATCCAGCCAGATGCGTGCCCATTGGCAGCGGGAGAAAGAGAGCATCCAGAAGATCCGTCGCACCAAGGAACAGGTAGAACAAGCCCGACTGGATGCCGAAAAGGCGGAACGAGCCCTGGACTACAATCGTGCTGCTCAGTTGCGCTATGGCGTCTTGTCTGAGCTAGATGCCCAGCTGAAAGCCGAGGAGAAGCGCCTGGCCGAGCTTCAGAAGACCCGGAAGATGCTCAAGGAAGAGGTGGATCAAGAGGACGTGGCCGAAATAGTGGCCAAGTGGACCGGCATCCCGGTGTCCAAGCTGATGGAGGGCGAGATACAGAAGCTCCTAAAAATGGAGGGACGCCTGCAGTTGCGGGTAGTGGGCCAAGAAGAGGCCATTCGGGCCGTGGCCAATGCGGTACGACGAGCCCGGGCCGGGCTCCAGGACCCCAACCGTCCCATCGGCAGCTTTATCTTCATGGGTCCCACCGGGGTGGGCAAGACCGAGCTGGCCCGAGCGCTGGCCGAGTTCCTCTTCGACGACGAGCAGGCCATGGTGCGCATCGATATGTCCGAATATATGGAGAAGCACACGGTGGCCCGGCTCATCGGGGCGCCGCCCGGCTACATCGGCTACGAAGAGGGAGGGCAGCTCACCGAGGCCGTGCGGCGGCGACCCTACAGCGTGGTGCTCTTCGACGAGATCGAGAAGGCCCCCCGGATGTCTTCAACGTGCTGCTGCAACTCTTGGACGATGGGCGCCTCACCGACGGACAAGGACGCACCGTGGACTTTAAAAACAGCGTGGTGATCATGACCTCCAACGTGGGCAGCGACTGGATCCGGGACCTGAGCGGCAAGGACGAGGCAGAGATGCGGCGTCGGGTGATGGAGGCCTTGCGGCAGACTTTCAGGCCTGAGTTCCTAAACCGAGTGGACGAGATCATCATCTTCCATTCATTGGATATAGAACAAATCGTCAAGATCGTTGATATTCAATTGACTAATATCGAAAAGCGCTTGGCCGAACGCAAGATTGGCCTGAGGGTCATGCCGGCGGCCAAGGAATACCTGGCTAACGAGGGGTTTGATCCGGTCTATGGTGCCCGCCCTCTCAAGCGCACTATCCAGAGACGGGTGATGGATCCTCTGGCGGTGCAGGTGCTGGATGGTCGCTTCGTCGAAGGCGATACGGTGCTGGTGGATAGGGAAGGCACGGAGATCGTCTTTCGCAAGGCATCTTCGGAGCGGCAGGGTGTGCTCGATGAAGAGCCGATGAAAGCCGTGGCGTAGGTCGCCAGCTCAGGCTTGGCGACTCATATGAAGGGGGGTTTGATGAAGCAGGGACGCCAACGTCTTGGTTGGGACCAGTGGGGCGGACGGTTTCTTTATCGGCTAGGAAAAGGAACCGACCGCGGTGTGAGGCGCCCTATTCCCAAAAGATAAATACCCTCCGAGGCCGGTCCAGGCGGGTCAAGCCGTGCTGGAGGGCCCGCTCCACCGCCTCCTGGTATTCTTCCTTGGTCAAGGGCCGATTCAAGGGCGGATGCTCACCGGCTTTATAGCATGGTCGATACTGGTCCATGATATTCAGATAGGTGTTAGTAGAGATCTCCTGGGCCAGAAAACGAAAGGCCTCCTCGCTCCCTGACAGGCCGCCGGGCAATACCAGGTGCCGCACCAGGAGCCCCCTCTGGGCTACTCCCTGCTCGTCCACCACCAGATCCCCCACCTGCCGGTGCATCTCCTTTACCGCCAGTCGGTTGAGCTCCGGGTAATTGGCGATGCCGGAAAGCCTTTTGGCGGTTTGTTCGTCGCTGTACTTCATGTCCGGCATGTAGACGTCAATGATGCCATCCAGGAGCTCCAGCGTCTCCAGGGAATCGTAACCGCCGGTATTATATACCAGCGGTATGGTCAGCCCACGCCTCGCCGCCAACTCCAAGGCCGCCAGTATCTGCGGCACCACGTGGGTTGGGGAAACGAAGTTGATATTGTGGCACCGGGCCCTTTGCAGTGCCAACATCATCTTGGCTAGGTCCTCGATCTCAGTGACCTGGCCCTCGCCGAGTTGGCTGATGGTATAGTTCTGGCAGTACAGGCAGCGTAGGTTGCAGTGGGTGAAGAAGATCGTCCCCGAGCCGTGGCGGCCCACCAAAGGAGACTCCTCTCCGAAGTGGGCGTGAAAGCTGCAAACCACCGGCTTATCGGCCGTTCGGCACTGGCTGGTTTCGCCTTGCAGCCGGTTAACCTTACATTTCCGGGGGCAGATTCGGCACTCGGCCAGCATCTCCCAGGCGCGCTTCGCGCGCTTGGCCAACTCGCCCGACTTATGGAG
Source organism: Ktedonobacter racemifer (assembly GCA_020723545.1). Classification (GTDB taxonomy): domain Bacteria; phylum Chloroflexota; class DTOL01; order DTOL01; family JACQYG01; genus JACQYG01. The sequence continues at coordinate 144 of DYIS01000171.1, read as the reverse complement.
CACCACATACGACGCAGTCATGGGAGGTTGTCCTGGAGGCATTGAAGAACAAAGAGTGGAGGGCAGGACGTGGCGTCCTCCGTGTTCACAGTTCTGCTTTGCGCTCTTTCTCTATCCTTGCAGGTATACCTTTCCCGCCGCCTC
>DYIS01000001.1:28076-42273 GCA_020723545.1 Ktedonobacter racemifer | reverse complement strand
GATGGTTGGGAAGATGGTGTACGGCGCGGCGATCGAGGTCGCGGAGAAGGCCTGGAACGGGATCATGGTCGTCGGCGGCGCCGCGCTGGGGGTTGGTTTGGGGGGAGCGCTGGGCGGAGTGGGTGGAGCAGCCACAGCCGGGGGAGCTGTGGGGAGCGGTGCAGCGTCGGGAGCAGGAGCTGCGTTCGGTGAGGTGTCACAGGCGACCAGCGCTGCGCGTGCTGTGGGTTCGATTGGGCAGGCTGTGGCCGCAATGGGACTCCCCGGCGGGCGGGGGTTGGCGGCTGGGATGAATGCAGGGGCCTCGGTAAGCGCCCACCAGCAGATCAAGCAAGGGATTGCCCAGGCGTCTGAGGCAAGGAGCGGGAGAGGTGCGAGCGAGCCGTGGGAGAGCACGGAGTTCTCACCTCCGAAGGCCGTTGCAGCAGCGGGTGCGGGAGTTCGGGGCGAGCTGCATGAGATGGGTGAGCGGGGGGCACTGGGGTCGCTGCATGTGCCGCTGGACACTGCGAGGTCAAGGGCGTCGGCTGCAGAGGGGACAGTCGCAAACGTGATGGCCGTAGGAGAGCGGCATAAGGTGGATATGACGGGGGGAATGCGGCAGATGGGAGTGCCGGGGAGGATTGCCCAGGAAGCGGGCGTGAGCTACAGCCGCGCGGCGATAAGGCAGATTGCATTCGGGAGCGCGTCCCCCTATCACCCCATCTCGGACACGCTGCTGCCGAAGGAGATCACCGTGCGGGATCTAGACACGGCTGTCCAGATCATGGCGCATACGAAGCCAATCGGTGCGGAGGGCGTCCCGAGCGTTGACTTCCTAGACAACCTAGTGCAGACGGCCTTCCACCGAAGAGTCCAACTGAGTGAGGATCCGAGAGACACGGTGAGCGACGCGGGAAGGGCGGAGAGTCTGGATGACTGGATGCGGGGAAGCTTTGATGGGCTTCCGGACAAGGGGCTGGCCGCCGGCTTGCGGGAACGACTGGGGCTGTAGATGAGTGATGTGTGGGAGAAAGCGAAGGATGCCGGGATGGAAGTGGAGCGACAGGAGGAGTGCACCTCGTGCGGATGGCACGGGCGGGCACTTGCGGTAGTGGAGGGGACGTTTGTACACTGGGCCTGCCCGCGATGCCATGCATCGCACACGGGGCTACTTCCAGGCAAGGCGGCACCGGCCAGGGAGAATGAGACGCCCGTTGCTCCGGCAGGAGGGAAGTAGAGCATGACTGCAGCGGTCCCGCCAACGATCGAGAAGCCGAAGACCGTCATCGGAGTTGGGATGCGGGAGATCGCCATCCTGGGGGCTGGCCTGGTCCTGGGGCTGCTGGTCATCGTCTCCCATATCAGCTTGATCCCGAAAGTGGCGATCACCGCACTGATCGTCGGCGGGGCGGCCCTGCTCGCACTCGGGCGGGCGCCCACAACCGGCAAGACGTTCGAGGAGCACTTCATCGATATCCTACGCTTCTACCGGCGGACCCGGTTCCTGCAGCGGGGAACAGGCACGGAGCAGGAGATCCGCAGGGAAGTAGAGCAGCCTGCTTATCGGGCGTCTGAGGTCGAGGCGGTTTTCAAGCGTGAGGCGGCCAAGGGCGTGGTCAAGGTCAGGCCCCTGCCCCTCAACTGGAGCGGGCTGTTCGGTGTGGTGAGCATCGCGTTTCTGCTGTCGCTCCTGGCATGGATGTGGGGCGGCGGGCTGGAGGGGCTGCTGGTCCAGCTCGGATTGAGCAGGTAGAGGTTGCGGTAAGGGGGACATCAGGGGGACATGGTCGAGGCGCTGAGGACAGGGACAGAGGTGTTTCGCCGCAGGAAGGATCGAGGGGCGCAGGATGCGGGCCGCACGAGCGGCGGCCCCCGCGCGCCCCAGGGCGACACCCTGCCCCTCGTTCCGATCGTTGGCCTGACCGAGGACATGCTGATCACCCGGGAAGGAACCTTCCTAGTGATGCTGGAACTGCCGACGATCGACATGGGCGCGAGCGGCCAGGACTTCGCCTTCTGGACGCGGCGCTACCAAAGCGCGCTCGAGCGCCTGCCGGTCGGAACGAGCCTGCAGCTCTCGGTTCAGCTTGAGCCGCGCGACCCCGCCCCGGACCTCGAGTACTTCCTGAAGCGCGCACAGTACTGGCATGAGCAGGCAACGCGGGAAGAGGCGGGCGCACGGGAAGCCCATCAGGCAAAGGGGCTGTCCGAGGCGGCACAAAGCCTGACCTCGTTCGTGGCCCTTTGGTTCGATGAGTTCCGCCCGATCACCTGGCGCACGATCTACACGCTGTTCTGGAAGAGCCCGCTTCGCTTGAGCAAGGGCGGGCTGTTCGGGCTGGGGCACGATGGGCAGAAGGACCAGGGGCTGGAGAACGAGATCAGGGAAGCGCGTGAAGCGCTGTCGCGGCGGGTCAGCATTCTCACGACGGCCTTCAGCGAAGGCGGGATTCCGCTGCGCCTCCTGACGCCGGGCGAGATGTGCCAGGTCGTGTGGAGAGGGCTGCACCCTGCGTCGAACGGGATGGTCATGGAACGAGCGGCCGACATGGCGATCGCCATGGCCCAGGGCCGAGAGCCGGCTCGGGTGAAGCCCCCTGCCCCGGATGCATTCACCCCGGGGATAGAGAGCCAGGACCTGGCGGCGCTGCTGGCACCGTCCACGATGGTCGAGAAGGAAACGACGCTCGAGGTGGACGGGGTGAGGGCGGCGGGATACGTGATCCAGGACTTCCGCCCGCATCAGCCGGCGATGGTGCACCGGCTGGCCAACCTGCCCGGGGGATGGACGGGCACGGTGTACATGGACTTCGCTGAGCCCTCGGCGGTGGCCGGGCAACTGAAGGAACGTGAGGTGCAGCTTTCGGCCTCGGAGATGCTCAGGGCCAACAAGGGGATCATCCAGAACTACGCCAACCAGCAGGAAGTGGCGGCGGTGCAGTCGCAGCGCATGGCGATGGAGACGATCGGGCAGACACCGGTCTTCATCCGCTTCTTCGTGATGCGCACAGCCGCGGATGACGAGACGCTGCAGGGGCGAGTGCGCGACCTGGAGAGCCTGCTGACCACACTGGGCGTTAGCGCCTTCCCGGCCCGCTACACGCAGCGGGCGCTGTGGCAGAGCACCCTGCCCACCGGCGAGATGGTGCTCAAGCAGAAGCCTCGCAACATGACGCCGCAGAGCATGGCCACCTTCTTCTGGCCGGCGCAGCGGCGGTACATGGATGACAACGGGATCTACGTCGGCATCGACGAGGAAACGCAGCTGCCGATCCGGGTGGATCCCTTCGGCGAGTACAAGGAGAAGACGCCGACATTCCTGGCACTGGGACGGCCGGGAGCCGGGAAGTCGGTCTGGCTGCGCAGCATGATGCTGTCGGCGCTGGTGGCCGGCAACAACGTGATGGCGGTGGACATCGAAGGCGAGATGCGGGGTTTCTGCGACCAGTACGGCGGCCGCTACATCGAGATCGGCGGGATCACTGGGGAGCGGATCAACGTGCTGGACATACCTCCGGACAGCGAGAATCCGCTGGAGCACGGGACCAAACATCTTATTGCCCTGTGCGAGGCCGTGCGTGGACGACCGATCCCAAAGGGACCGGAGTGGAACGCGCTAGCGGAGGCATACCGGCTGGGGCTAGAGGACCGGGGACTGATCGAGCCAGGCACCGGACGCGTGACCCGGGAGTGGAAGCCGGAGGACGCTCCGCTGCTGAAGGACATCGTGCGCATCCTGGCCAACAGCCGGCGGCCGGAAGCGGGTTCGCTGGCGGAGATGCTGCATCCATATTCGGACGGCCTGTTCAAGGAGTACTTCAACACGCCCACCACCTTCAATATCCGCAATGAGCGGCTGGTGGTGTTCGGGATGCGCAGCGCCAACGAGTCGGGGACCTGGGACGACCAGGAGCTGCAGGTCTACTTGTGGCAGGTGATGGGCCTGATGTGGAGTGAGGTGCTGAGGAGGAACGAGGCGAGGCCTGAGGTAGCCAATCATGTGATGCTGGATGAGGTATGGGCTTTGTTGAGGACGCCAGGGGGTGCAGCTGCAATCGAGAACATGGCAAGGCGGTTCCGCAAGCGCCGGGGGGCGCTGTGGATGGCCTCACAGCAGATCGGCGAGTTCCTGGAGAAGGACCACGCCCGGCAGATTCTGTCGGTGGTGGGCGCCAAACTCCTGATGGGCGTGAGCCCGTTTGAGGCCAAGCACATGCAGGGGCCGTTCGAACTCTCCGAGTACTACGTGAAGATGCTGAGCGAGCTCGGCCACGGCCAGGGACTCTTGCAGCTGTCGAACGCGGTGTTGAAGGTGTCGGTCCGCATCCCCAGGGATCTCGGGCTTCTCTAGTCCCCCCACCCTGCCCTACCCCAACTGAAGAGCATCACGATTGCGACGGACCTTGTCGTCAGAGTTGGTGATGTTGGGGGCTGTGTCGGTATGAACAAATCGGTGGGCTGCGTACTGGTGGTCATTGGTGCGATCGGCGTTTGCGTGCTGGCGTACTACCTGATCTCGTTCGCCGTCGCGGGGATGGTGGCTGAACAGCTGCCAGGACCGGTGCAAGCCGCAGCCTGGGCGTGGATCCAGGGAACGCCGCAGGCCGTCGGGCACTACTACGAGAGCGACTTTCCCCCGGGATATGTGGGACAGATCATCGAGGGGGGCGCATACTACTGGGAGCCGATGTACAACACGGGCCCGGGGAGTTTCCTTTGCCGGATTCCGGTCGAAGGAGGCTACCTCACGAGCCGGTACGGAGACGCAAGGACCGGCGGATACAATCACACGGGCGTTGACTACGGCAGTCATCAGCGCTCGGAGGACATCCACGCACCGATGGGCGGGATGGTGACCCACGCCGGATGGAGCTACTGGTTGGGCTGGACGGTGGTGGTCGAGAACAGCGGCAGCCAGGTGATCCTGGGGCATATGTGCTGTGGAGAGTCAGGGACGACGGGTGTGCCAACAGGAGAGTCTACAATCGAGGTGTCCCCGGGGGATGTGATTGAGGCCGGGGACGTCGTGGGGCAGACTGGCCAGACTGGCAACTCGGACGGTATTCACCTGCACTTCGAAGTGCGGGAGTGCGATGCGGAGGGGCGATGCCAGATTCAGGACCCAAGCAGCGTGTTTCTGGCAGGACAGGATTCGCTGTGTGAATGGCAAGCGCTGGAATGATTCGCTGAGGCGAGTTGGTCAATCGAGCCTGCCGAAGGAGCGTCGGCGGGGCATCAGCGGGATCGTTTCTTATGGGGGGGCAAGGGCCGGGGTTGCATGAGCGTGCGCTCATGCCGACAGGAGACCAATCTCGCCTGGGTCGGGAGCCTCAAGGCGGAGGTCTGAAGGACGACTTCTCCGGAAGTGCTGCGGGGTAAGCGATGCTGGAGAGTGCCAGGAGGCACGGAGTGGCCCAGCGGCCACTTCGTGCTCTAGATCCCGGGCCATGTCGCTTGAACCACAAAGTGGCAGGGCCGCAAACGATAATGTGGGCGCCAGACGTCGATCCCCCGCGCACATCAACCCGGGCGTCCCGTTGAGGAGCGCGCGCAAAGCATAATGTAGCGGAAAGTGCAGGTTGTCCCTCCCACTCAGCGGCCAGGCCCAAGAGGATGTCTGACTGAGTGCGGGGAAGCAAGACGCTGGCAACTCCCACGAACTTTGTCGCATATGAGAAGGCAAGTTCTCGAAAGACGAGTACGGATCCCAGGGGCGGCCGATCCTGTTACTCCGGTCGCCTCGAGATGAGGCCGCAGGAATCAACCGCCCCCAGCTGAGGGGGTCAGCCGGGGGCGTGAGGGGGTATGTTCTCACGGCAGGATTGCCTTACCCCCTGCGATCATCATAGGACACCCCGAGCACCCGAGTCAATGGGAAACCCGCGGGGGCGACACTCCGCGGTGAAGAGGGTTTCACGAAATCGCCGGAGGACAAACGCCGGCGGACTTGACAGGGTCAATCGAGTTCCAGCCGCTCAATAGTGCCGCCACCCGGGCTGACTATGAACGCGAACGGCCTCTTTGCCGACGCGGCCTTCTCTTCCATGAGAGTGGCGGCCTTGACCGCCTGCACGATGAGCTCTCGACCGGATCGGTTCTTCCCCCCCAAGAAGAATGCGCCGATGTCATAGTCCCGGATGGCGTGGCGAAGCCGCTGATTGCTGCGGATGGCAAGATCTCTGGTCAAGAGGCAACGGCCCTCGGATGCGATGGTCTGAAACACCAGGCAATCGTCAGCATCCTGTGGGAGTCGTTCGGTGAGATGGACAACGTCAAGGCCCATTGCCTTGAGGACGGTCACCAACTCGGGGCTTAGGTTATGGTCGACGAGGAATCTAGGCGGCGAGCTGGGTTTCAAAGCGGATCGCGGCCTCCGCCTCTGGCTCCGTCACACCGAGCCACGATGACGTTGCCCCCAAGTTCTCCTCCTCGGCGAGGTAGAGGTCGTATACGTTCGCGGTCGCCACGCCTCTCCCCAAGATCGTGGGCCTTCCAAAACCCACGAGGGCATCGACGACGATCGGCGCGCCCTTCCCGAGGGGAAAGTACCTTCGGGGCAACTTGGACGGCGAGTCAAACTCGATCCTTGCGTAGAGTTCCTCAACAATCCGTCGAAACGCCGTCTGCCCGCCCGATACAAGCTTGATGATCGTCTCTCCAGAATCCTCCCAGTAGATATTCGATCCTTCGGTGAAGAACACCTCATGCACGAAGTGCACCTCGCCCCGTGACCGGGAGACCTCGTCTAGTGCCTTCCGGAGTTTCTGGAGGGACACGCCTTGTTCCAAGAACTTCTTCACGAAGACGAGGTCGATGAGCTCCAGGAATGACGCGTATGTACGGCCCGAGGTCGGTTTCCGCTGCACGACGGGCGGCATCTGACCGCGACGGAGTTCCGTTCTGCGCCCAACAAAGTAGGAGAACTCGTATCCCTGGAGCCAGCGCTTTGCCGTCCAGGGCGCGACCCCTGACAGTCTGCTCGCATCAGCGATGATGTACGCTGGCGCGCTGACCGCCTTGGTTAGCACTTCGCTGCTTGTGTCCATACCTCCTCCCAACCCCACCTGCCCCAGATCACTGATGAGTATAGACCGAAAAGGCAAGTCGTAGCACTGACCGGTCCGGGCTACGACATCCCGACAGACACGTGGGGCACGGCCACACTCAGCGCCACGCTGGAGAATGTAGGTTCACATCCGTGAGGTCGGAGGTTCGAGCCCTCTCGCGCCCACCAGATCGACACCGCTGTCCCTACGGTTGGCCCCCAGAGGGAACCGTGAGGACTTCGCTGTCTACCCCGATTTCCCTCGCGCCAACCGTGGACCTTATGGGTGCTGACCGTAGGGTGCGCCCTCACCTGCCCGAACAGGCTTCGAGCCGCCGCGCTCTGTCGCACCGAAGCCTGGGCTCCAACCGTGCTCGATCGCAATCCGCACGTACTTTGGGAGAACAAAGGCAGTCTCACAACCGATGAACTGCTAGATGCGAGAGTCGATGTGATTCTGGACCCACACCAGCCGTCCCCGCTCCAACGCGGGGCGGTTACAAGGATCAGAGGTGCTAAGCGAACCAGAATCGCCCGAGGGACGGCACGGTGTACGCCAGCCGTCCGCATGCAAGCAGGACCGATGTACTGAATTGGAGAGAGCACGCCCGTATACACTGCTCGTCTGTACCACACATCATTCTTGTCAGCGCTATCCCGCCCTTCCGAATAGTCTCCGCCCGGTTTCGAGTGTGCTGGGCGCGCAAGGGTCTGCAATACCCCGATGCGTGGGCCATGGTCCCACGGGCGCCTCCTGGAATTCGCCGTTGAGCCGAGCAGATTGGGAGCGTCGAGAGGAGAGTAGGCGCAGCCTGTAGGTGAGGCTGCGCCTACTCTCCTCTGTTCGCCTCTCGGTGCACTTCCCCGCGGCCGCTGCATGGCACCGCTTGTGGCCGCTGGCCTACGGAATACGATGAATCCCGCCATTGCCACCAAGGCATGCAGCGGATTCCTTCGCCCCAAGTTCACGGGCCCGTGTTCAACTCACCCCGTTGGCGGTAGAACCTCATCAACCATCTTGTTCTCTGGTCCCGTCCCAAGAACACATCCGCCGAGAGGAGAGCGAAACGCAACTCCGCTATCGTCGGATCCGTGATTGGCAGGTTCATTCCCATCACTGAGGCTGCCGTCAAGAAGGAGGCGTTTGGCCTCGACCGGGCCGGCATGCTGAAGCTCACGTTGCCTGCCCCGCAGCCCAGCGGCCGCCACGCACATCTTAAGTTGCACGTCGTCTCAGCTATCCCGAGCCGAGGCAAGCATTTCCCTGCCCTGCCCCTTCATCCCTCCAACTCGCCCACGGCAGGACTCCGAAGGGAGGCCGCAGTGGTCTGTTCTGCAAGGATCAGTAGGCGCTCAGGCTGCTGATCGCTTGCGCCCTCGCGCTGCCGTCGGCGTCTCTGGCGCCACCCCAAAGGCGACCGGCTGCAGGCCGGCCAAGATGAATGGCAGCACCTGCTGCGCGAATTCGTTCGCCGGCTCGCGCCGCTCCCTTTGGCTCCACTGCACTGCCGCGCCGTAGATTGCCCAGCTCGCGATGGTCGCGGCCTGGTCTGTCGTGGGCTTACCGGCCCTCCTACCCGTCGGTAGCCCGCCCAGCCACCCGCGCAGCGTCTCATGCAGCTCGGCCTTGACCTGCTTCTCCATCAAGGTATCCATCTGCCCACGCGGCTGCGGGCAATGGTCCTGGACTTCTGCCATGTTCTCGGCGACCAACTGGATCAGGCGCTGCAGGTTCTCTGGCCTGAAGGGGGCACCCTCGGGTAGCTCAGCGCGCAGCTTCTCCTGGAACTGGGCTCGCATGGCGTATTCCAGCAGTGCGTACTTGTCGTTGAAGTGCGCATAGAACGTCGCGCGGTTGACCCCGGCTCGCTCGGCGAGGCCTTGCACGGTGATGGCCTCAAAGCTCTTCTCGGCCATCAAGTCCAGCAACGCCTGTTGCAGCCACTGACGCGTGCGCCTGACGCGCGGATCCACGCGTTTCTTCGCGCTTACGTTTTCCAGCATTACTGGGCCTCCGTCGTCAAAGCGACAAATTCACCATAATGTCGGTTGACGGATCCTGCTTGCGTACTTATCATTTGTATTCTAAACGACAACTGGCGATATAGCAACATGCGTTTTGAAGGAGACTGACGTTGAACATGGTCCTGTGGGGCTGGCACGTTCTGCTGGCGGCCGTGTTCCTGCTGCCCGGGCCGCAGAGAACGACGCTTGGCCAGGCCCACCTGCACGTGAGGGATGTGCTAGAGGCCAACCGCTTCTATCACGATCTGCTCGGGTTCGACGTTCTTGGCCTCTCGGAATCCATGGGCGCGTCTTTGGCACCGCTGGCGGATAGCCCCCCACCGGCCTGAACACCTGGATCCGCCGGTGCTGACCGCCCGCTCCGAGGCCTGACAGAATGGCGAGCGCGATGGACATCTGCATGGCGACACGCCTGGCACGGTGCCCACTCGCAGGAGATTGAGGGACAGCCCCCAACGCCCTAGGGCGACCTGGCTGTTCGCAGGCGAACTTCGTTGATCAATGCACATGGAGGACACGATGTTGGAAACCATCTTTGCACCGTATAGCGACATTGGCTTGCTGATCCTGCGCCTGGCCATGGGGATCATCTTCCTCGTCCACGGTTGGCCCAAGATCAACCCCAACTCGCCCATGAAGGGTCCCGCTGGCTTCAGCGGGTTCCTCAAGCAGATGGGTGTGCCGCTGCCGATGTTCTTCGGCTGGGTCGTCGCACTGCTGGAAACCGTTGGAGCAGTTCTGCTCATCCTCGGCCTGGGGACGCGCATCCTGGCGGTTGGGTTCGCCATTGACATGCTCGTGGCGACCTTCGTCGTCAAGAGGCGGATCATGAAGGTCGGCTTTTCGGCCCAGCAAGCCACCGGCTGGGAGTTCGATTTCGCGTTGCTGGCCGGTTCGCTGGCTTTACTGTTAACGGGCGCAGGAAGCTTGGCGCTCGATTCAGCCATCGGGCTGTAGGTGGGAAGTGGGCCTATGCTGGACTCATGGCTCGGCGGCCTGGGCGATGGGGGACTGCTGGCACTGCGCCTGATGATGGGAGTCATCTTCATCGCCCACGGCTGGCCCATGGTCAACCCTCGGTCACGCCTTGGCGGCATCCCCGGCTGGACGCAGGCGATGGTGCGCATGAGGATCCCCTTCCCGGCGTTCTTCGGCGTGGCTGTGCCGCTGAGCGAGTTCGTCGGCGGCGTGATGATGATCCTGGGCCTGGGCGTGCGCGTTGTCGCCTTCTTGCAACTGTGCATCATGATCGTCGCCATCCTGCGGGCCGAAATGCCGCGCGGCGTGAAGTTCACAGAGCAAGACAAGACCGGCCGGGAGTTGGACTTCATCCTGGGCGCAACCGCTCTGGCGCTGGTGTTCACAGGTGCGGGCGGTATTGCGCTCGATCCGATCATCGGGCTGTAGAGGAGTGGATCCTATGAACACTGCAATCTGGGTCGTACAAATTCTGTTGGCGCTGGCGTTTGTCGGGGCCGGTCTCTCGAAACTTCTCCAGCCCTATGAGAGGCTGGCTGCACGCATGGCATACGTGAACGACTTCACGCCGGGTGCCGTGCGCGCCATTGGCTCCTGGGAAGTCTTGGGCGCGATCGGGGTCGTGTTACCTGCCTGGACTGGCATCCTGCCCTGGCTGACCCCGCTCGCCGCCGGCGGTCTCGCCTTGAACATGGCGGGCGCCATGGCGACACACTTGCGCCGGAGGGAGTACCCCGCGATCGTTGCCAACCTGGTGTTGATGGGCCTGGCCGTGTTCGTCGTGTATGGGCGGCTTGTGGCGATGCCGCTATGATCGGCCACCTCCAGAGGAAGGCGGTTTTCCCATGAGCAGGACCTCGTCGATCAGACTGACCGTCTACTCAGATTACGTTTGACCCTGGTGCTACGTCGGCCAGGTCGTGGTCGAGCGGTTGAAACATGAACACGGCGCGGAAGTCGAGTGGCGGCCGTTCTACGTAAGGCCGGACACTCCGCCTGATGGAATGGAATTGCCCGCGCACGTGCGCACCCGGTACGCCGGGACATCGGAGCGGCTGCGCCTGATGGCCCGCGCCAACGGGATGGAGATGGTGACTCCGAGCCGGATCCCCAACACGCGTCTGGCGCACGAGGCGACCGAGTACGCGCGGAAGCTAGGCAATGGCGAGGACTTCCACCGCATCGTCTTTCGCCAGTACTACAGCGAGGGGCAGGACATCGGCCACTGGGAGGTGCTGCGGGCGGCGGCGGAAGAGGCCGTGCACCAGGACGCATCATCGTGAAGCGGGGCTGAACGCCGACGACATGCAGCGCGAGGTGGACGCCGGCCAGCACACAGCGGCCGTCAAGAAGCATGTGGACGAAGCCTACGCGCTAGGCATTACCGGCGTGCCGACCTACATCCTGAACGACAAGTTCGCGATCGTGGGTGCGCAACCGTATGAGGTGTTCGAACAGGTCATGGCCCAATTGATGGCAGAAGCTGAGGAGGCAGAACCGTGACGAGTTACTCCAGCCTACCCAGGCGCGCCGGTGCCCGGCCGCTTACCCACATAGGCATGCCCCACGCGCAGATCGGCGTGTCTCCCGTGCCCGAGGTCAATGCCGAACTCTCCCGGCGCTGCTTTTCCCTGCCCGATGTGCGGAACGAGCCGACGCGGATCTCCGTCCCCGGGGCGCGGGCGCTGTGGCTGCGCGAGGACCTGCCGCTCGCCCACGCGGAGATGATCGCCGTCGGGCGTGAGTTCGCCCACGTCCATCCCGACGGCAGCCTGCACGCCTCGCTGCCGCCGGAGCGCGCCCGCGAAGCCGTGGAAGCCGGCTGGGCCGAGGCGCACCCGATGGCGCAGCACATGGGCAAGCAGGGGATGGTCATGTTGTACACCCCGCGCACGCTGCAGGAGTTGGACGTGGTTTTCCAACTGGTAGTGGATTCCTACAACCTTGTCACCGGCCGCAATCTGCGGCCCGAGGACATACTTTCCGCTCTGATCGAAGGAGAGAAATGAACACGGTAACACTTCCTCAACCCGAACCCGTTGCCCTCGCCCTGCACCGCATCCATCCGCAGACGCGCCCGGGCTACGTCCACCTCAAGGTGGCCAATCTTGAGCAACAACTTGTCTTCTACCAGCAGGTATTGGGCTTGCGCCTACACTGGCGCGAGGGGGCGAGCGCCGGTTTGGGAGCGGGGGCCGATCTGGTGCGCCTGACCGAAATCCCGAACGGGCGGCGCTATCGCGGCGTGACCGGCATTTACCATTTCGCCATCCTCTTCCCCAACCGCCGCGAGCTGGCACGCGCCGTAAGTCGTCTCTTCGCCCTACGCTGGCCCAACTCCCCCACCGACCACATCATGACCAAGACCACCTATCTGGACGACCCGGAAGGCAACAATATCGAACTGTACTGCGAGTCGCCGGAGGATGGAGTTTCCATGGTCGATGCGGATGGGGGATTCCTCGCCCGCCACACCGACGGCACGCCCAGCGACGGGCGCGAACCGCTCGACCTGGAGGCGCTCTTCTCCCACCTGAGCCAAGACGACCGCCTCGATGAACCCATCCCTCGCGAAGTACACTTGGGGCATTTCCACCTTTACGTCGCCAATCTGAACGAAACGCGGCGTTTCTATCACGAATTGCTCGGCTTCGACGACATGGGCGTAGCGCGTAGCTTTCGGATGGGCATGGTCTCGGCAGGCGGCTATCACCACCACATCGGCTACAACACCTGGCAGGGCGAGGGCGCACCGCCTCCACCGCCTGACAGCCTGGGACTGCTCCATTTCAGTCTGGACCTCCCCAACGCCGAAGAACTGGAGCGCATGGATGGGCGGCTCAAGCAGGAGGGCATCTCGTTCGAGCGGCGTCCCGACGGTTTGTTCTTGCGCGACCCCTCCCAGAACGGTGTCTTGCTGACCACGCCGGGTTTGGCCGAGTCCCATCGATAATGCTTGCATCCAACAAAGAGAAAGCTGGCTTCCATGACTGAGGAGTTGACGGTTGGTTCCCGCGCCCCCGATTTCCGATTGGCCTCCAGCCAGGGCGGCGAAGCAGGCAGCGCCGATTACCTAGGCAAGGCGCATGTCGTCCTCTTCTTCGTGCGCGAATACCTCTGAATGCAGTGCCGGTTCCACGTCGCCCAGTTGGGCCGACTCCATGATGATTTCAAGGCGGCCGGCGCGGAGGTGCTCGTCATCTTGGGGGATAGCCCGGAACGTGCGCGCAGCTACGCGGAACTGCTCAAGACCCCGTTCCCGGTGCTGGCCGATCCGGACCGTACCGTCTATCACCGTTTCGACCTGGAAAGGGCCTTCCTCGTCATCCAGCGGACGGCCTCTGTCGTGGTGGATCAAGACGGCGTCATTCGGTATATCAAACGCGCCACAAATCCCATGCAATGGCTACAGGAGAGCCGGGAACTTCTTGGGGTCGTGCGGGGACCTGGCGACGCCGACAGATCTGGGACCCCGTCTAGCCAACAACCATAACCCGGGCGCCGCGACCCGCGCTGGTGCGACTTTGGCCGGCGAGCGCAGACCAATGACCACAAGCTGTCGAACGGCCATATCCCAATCGGCCCTGACTGAGTTCAGATACGTGTGAGACGGGTTGGCTAGCAGAAAGAGTGCATCGGAGCCATCCTTGGGGTGAGCAACCACAACCAAGGAGAGGCCCCGATGCGCATCGTAGGATACCCCCGTTCGTTCTATGTGACAGCCCAGTTCGGGGCGGTGGCAGTCTCTGCCGAGGCGTGGGAGAGGTTGCGCTGGCTGAAGGCTTGGCGGGCGCTGATGGGGCGAGGGATGACAGGCCAGCAGGCGGCGGAGACGTTGCATCTGGCCCGCTCGACGCTGTATCGCTGGGAGAAGCAACTGAAGGTGGGAGGCCCGCGGGGGCTAGAAGAGAGGAGCCGGCGGCCGAAGCGGGTGAGGCAGCCGGAGTGGAGCCGGGAGCTGAACGAGGCGGTTCTGCGTCTGCGGGAGCAGTACCCCGCCTGGGGCAAGGAGACGCTTCAGGTGCTCTTGGCTCGGGAAGGCCGCACGACATCGGTTTCGACGGTCGGGCGGATCCTGGGGCAACTGAAGGCTCGTGGGATACTGCGCCAGGCACCCCGGCGGGTGGTGTCGGCGCACCGGCAACGGGCACGCCGGGAATACGCCGT
>DYIS01000001.1:3835-28066 GCA_020723545.1 Ktedonobacter racemifer | reverse complement strand
AAGCCCAGGGGGTATGCGGTGGAGGCGCCGGGAGATATCGTGCAAGTAGACACGCTGGACGTCCGGCCGGTGCCGGGGGTGGGCTTCAAACATTTCACGGCCCGGGACATGGTGTCTCGCTGGGATGTGGTCGGAGTGCACAAGCGGGCGACAGCTCACGCGGCGACCGCCTTTCTGGGTGAGCTGCAGGCGCGCATGCCCTTCCGAGTGAAAGCGATCCAGGTCGATGGCGGGAGTGAATACCAGGCGGAGTTCGAACAGGCGTGTGCCGAGCGAGGGGTCCAGTTGTTCGTCCTCCCGCCGCGGTCGCCCAAGCTGAACGGCTGCGTCGAGCGTGCACACCGCACGCATCAGGAGGAGTTCTACCAGCTGTATGACGGCCCGCTGGACCTGGGCAGCATCAACCGGGCCCTGCGAAGGTGGGAAACGACCTACAACACCATCCGACCACACCGGTCGCTTGCCAAGAAGACGCCCGCCGAGTACCTTCAGCACTACCACCCCTGGGCGGCCCCAAACGGCCAGCCGTCTCAGATGTCCTGAACCCATACAGGCCCTTGACAGCTGTGCGGCCTGCCCTGTACACTGGAAAGGCTTTTTGGTCTCTTTGGGGTTTTCATGAAACTGACCCGGCGGCAGGAAACGTTCATCCACCGACTTCTCGATCTCTATCGGGAGCTGAAAGGCCCCATTCACTACTCGGTTCTGGCCGAGCGGGTCGGCGTCAGCCCGTTCACCGCCTACGACATGCTGCGGCTCCTGGAAAAGAAAGGACTGGTTGCCTCGGAGTACCGGGTCGCGTCGGGCAAGCCGGTTCCCGGCCGCTCGGAGATCGTCTTCAGGCCGACCGATCGCGCGTACAGGCTGTTGGTTGAGCTCGCCGGCGACACGGACGTCGGGGATTGGGAAGCGGTCAAAGAGCAGGTCCTCGAAAGGCTCCGCCGGGGCGAGCTTCACGAGAGGGAGCTGGCGGAAGAGATGCTGGCCCGCGTCCCTCCCGAGGTGCCTTCCATTCTGCGCTACTGTATCGAAGTCATGACCGTGGTGACCCTGCGTTTGGGTCGCGGCGCTGGCCGGCGGCTGCTGGCTGAGCACCTGCCACAAATCCTCGAGAGGCAGGGCGAGGTGACCCGCGCCGGGCTGCTCTTGCTGAGCGGCTTCGCCCTCGGCTTGCTGGCGAGAGAGAGCAGTGGGGAGGCTGGCTGGAACCAAGGGCTCCTCGCCCACGTGCGGCGTTACCAGTCCCTTGTGCTGGAAATGGAGCCCGGGCTATGTCATCAACTGGGAGATGAGTTGAAGGATGTCTTCCTCCCATTGCTTGGGACAGCCTAGGTTCGTCTCTTCTTTCCACGGTTTTTGGGTCTTTTTGGAAAGGCTGATATGTCCATTGCGATTGAGGCCTCCCAGATCATCAAACGCTATCGCCGGCGGGAGAGAAACGAGCCCCCTTCGATAGAAGGGATCGATCTTCAGATTGCCGAAGGTCAGCTGTACAGCCTGGTCGGGCCGGACGGCGCCGGGAAGACAACGCTGATTCGGATCCTGGCGACGGTGCTGACCCCCACCTCCGGCTCGGCCCGCATCGCCGGCTTCGACACCGTCAGACAGGCCGAGGCTGCCCGCGCCTGTCTCGGCTACATGCCACAGGCGTTTAGCCTGTACCCCGACCTGAGCGTGCTGGAGAACCTCCACTTCTTCGCCGACATCAACGGCGTGCCCAGGCCGAGGCAGAAGTCGCGCATTGACGAGCTGCTGGAATTCGCCCGTCTGGCTGACTTCACCTCGCGCCGCAGCGAGAACCTCTCCGGCGGCATGCGTAAGAAACTGGCCTTGGCCTGCGCCCTGATCCACGAGCCGAAGATCCTGCTGCTCGACGAGCCCACCACTGGCGTGGATCCGGTCTCGCGGCGGGAGTTGTGGCACCTGCTTTCGAAGGTCGTCCAGCAAGGTGTGACGGTACTGGTCAGCACGCCCTACATGGATGAGACCGAGCGCTGCAGCAAAGTCGGGATCCTGAACCAGGGTCGGATGCTGATTACCGGGGCTCCTGCCGAGCTGGAAGCGCAGCTTCCCTATCAGGTCGTGGAGGTCAAGGCCCGTCCCCGACGTACGCTGCGTGAGGTGGCGGCCAAGACCGAAGGCGTCCTGGCATGGCGGGCGGTGGGTGACCGGCTGCGTCTGTCGGTGACCGACCCAGCCGAAGTGCAATCGCGTCTGGCCTCCGGCCTGAAAGAGGCCGGCGCCGAGGTCAGCCTGCTGCGCCAGACCAGGCCGATCATGGAAGACGTGTTCATCCATCTGGTCGAAAACCGCCAGGCTGAACCATGAGTCGAGAGAACGCCATCGAGGCCGTCAATCTGACGAAGCGTTTCGGCGACTTCACCGCGGTCCATCAGGTCAGCTTCGACATCCCCCAAGGCGAGATCCTCGGGCTGCTGGGGCCGAACGGCGCCGGCAAGACGACCACCATGCGCATGCTGTGCGGCATCCTGCTGCCAACAGGGGGAGAGGCGCGCGTCCTGGGATACGACGTGGCCCGTCAGCCCGAGGAGGTCAAGCGCCGGATCGGCTACATGTCGCAGAAGTTTGCCCTCTACAATGATCTGACCGTCTCTGAGAATCTGGACTTCTACGCCCACCTGTACGGTGTGCCGCGCCAGAAACTCAAGAGCCGACTCGCCGGGCTGATCGAGATGGCGGGGCTGCGCGGCCATGAGAAACAGCGGGCAGCCGAGATCTCGGGCGCCTGGCGGCAGCGATTGGCCCTCGCCTGCGCCATCGTCCACGAGCCGCCGATGCTCTTCCTCGACGAGCCAACCGCTGGCGTAGACCCCGTCTCGCGGCGCGAATTCTGGAACATGATCTACGAGCTGGCCGGCCGTGGAGTGAGCGTGCTGGCGACGACGCACTACATGGATGAAGCCGAGTTCTGCAACATCATCGGCATGATGCATAGCGGCCACCTCATCGCCCTCAGCGATCCCGACAGCCTGAAGGCCGGGACTCAAGGCATTCTGTTGGAGATCGAGTGTGACGATCCCGGGCGGGCCGAGGAAATCCTGGCCGTCCTTCCCCATGTGGTGGACGTGGCCCTGCACGGAATCCTATTGCACGTCACCGTGCCGGACGAATCGCTCCGGCCAACCATCGCCGAATCCCTGACCGCCCAGGGGATCCACGTCGCCCGGACGGAGATTGTCCTTCCGTCTCTCGAGGATGTGTTCGTCTCGATGGTCGGAGCCGAGAACCGCGCCGGGGTGCGCACTGAGACTGACTAGCGGAGGCCGAATGGGTTTCAGTTTTCGCCGGATGTGGACCATCGTCCGCAAGGAGTTCATCCATATCGTGCGCGACCCGCGCACGCTGGGGCTGGTGCTCATCTTGCCGGTGATGATGTTGATCCTGCTCGGATATGCCGTCGCCAACGACGTCAAGGACCTGCCGCTGGCGTTGGCCGACCAATCCCAGACCGACGTCAGCCGCCGCTTCGTGGAGCGCTTCTCGGTCACGGATTTCTTCAAGGTCCGATACCTGGCGCAGGACGAAGCCCAAATCCTGCAGCTACTAGACGAGGGCTTGGTCCGGGCCGGGTTGTTGATCCCGGAAGACTTCGGCCGTCGGCTGAGTACGGGCGAAACCGGGACGGTACAGTTCTACGTGGACGCTTCCAACCCGGCCACTGCGCAGACTGCCCAGCTGGCGGCCGAAACGATCAGCCAGGCCGCGTCGCAGGAGATCCTGATCCAGCGACTCTCCCGCAGCCCGGTGCCCCTGGAACTGCGTCTGCCTGTGGACGCTCATATGAGGTTCCTCTACAACCCCGACATGCGGCGCATGAACTTCATGATCCCCGGCCTGGTGGCGGTTATCCTGCAGATCCAGACCCTGCTGTTGACGGCGTTCGCCATCGTGCGGGAGCGTGAGCAGGGGACGCTGGAGCAACTGATCGTGACCCCCATCCGCCCCTGGGAACTGATGCTGGGCAAGATCCTCCCCTTTGTCCTGGTGGCCATGCTGAATGTCGCCATGACGGTCGGTGTGGGATTCCTGCTCTTCGGCGTGGACGTGGCTGGGAGCATTACGCTCCTGGCGCTTCTCAGCCTGGTTTTCTTGCTGAGTTCGCTTGGCCTGGGGGTGTTGATCTCCAATCTGGCGCGCACCCAGATGCAGGCCATGTACCTGTCGTCCTTCATCATGATGCCGACGTTCATCCTGGCCGGACTTCTGTTCCCCAGGGAGAACATGCCCTGGCTCGCCTACTACACGGGCTATCTCCTGCCGGTGACGTACTTCCTGGAGATCGTGCGAGGCATCATCCTCAAAGGCATCGGCGCCGAATACCTGTGGCCGAACATCTGGCCAATGGCCGCTTTCGGCGTGGCTGTATTCCTGATCAGCGTGCTGCTCTTTCGCAAGCGGCTGGAGTAGCATGGCCTCACGCATGAACAACAACTTTTCCAGGTCAAGGAGCACCCTCATGAACATCCGTCGAGCGTCCGTCTTGTGCGTACCCCTTCTTGCTCTCACCCTGAGCTCCTGCCAAGGGTTGGCCCTCAACGGCAACGGTAACCCTGGCGAGTTGCGGGCTTCGGGCACCATCGCCGCCCGCGAGATTCAAGTCAGCGCCGTGCTCGGGGGCACAGTGGCGGAGATCGCGACGGACGAGGGCCAGAGCGTGCTGCAGGGCGACGTGCTCTTCAGGGTGGATGACATCCTCCTGCAAGCGCAGCGGGCGCAGGCCGTTGCGGCGGTCGAGGTGGCGAGCGCCTCGCTGAACACCGCACAGGCCGGGTTGGCAGCGGCACATGTACAGTACGACCTCACGGTGCAGCGTGTCCACCTGCAAGATGCTCAGTCCCGCCTGGCCGGGTGGCAGACGCCTGCGCCCAGTGAGTTCTCGCTGCCTGTGTGGTACTTCCAGCAGGAAGAAGACATCGCGGCGACACGAGCAGAGGTGGCCGCCGCGGCGCAGGCCTTGGAGGCCGAGCAGTCCAGCCTGCAAACCCTGGTCCGGGATACAGCCCCCGGGGAGTTCATTGCCGCCGAGACCCGGCTCGCCAACGCCCAGGCCGCCTTCCGGATTGCCGACGCTGTCCTGACACAGGCCAACGCTGCGCAGGACAGCCGCGAGTTGCAGGATCGCGCTCAAGGACAACGCGACGCAGCCAGGACGGAACTGGACGCGGCACAGTCGGCCTATGACCGCTTGCTCACGACAGCCGCGGCTGATGATGTGCGCGAAGCCCGGGCCCGAGTGGCTGTGGCCCAGGCCCGTTACGACGCTGCGCTCGATCGTCTCAACCAGATGCTCACCGGTGACCAGTCGCTCCAACTTCGGGCGGCCGAGGCGGGGGTTCGTCAAGCCGAGGCGGCGGTGGCTCAGACCGAGGCCGTGGTGGCCCAGGCCGAGGCTGCCCTGCAGGTGGTCGACACTCAGTTGGCCAAGACGATCGTACGCGCCCCGGCCTCCGGCGTGGTGCTCGCCCGCAATCTGGAGTCTGGCGAAGTGGTCTCCCCCGGGAGCACGGTGTTGGTGATCGGCCAGCTCGAAGAAGTGCAGCTGACCGTCTACCTGCCCGAGGATCAGTATGGAAGGGTCCAGTTGGGGGATGAGGTCTCGATCGCCGTCGACTCCTTCCCCGGCGAGGCGTTCAGCGGCACAGTTGTGCACATCGCCGATCGCGCCGAGTTCACGCCGCGCAACGTCCAGACGGTGGAGGGACGCCGCGCCACCGTGTACGCCGTGGAGCTGCGCGTGTCTAACCCGAATCTGAAACTGAAGCCCGGCATGCCGGCGGATGTCATCTTCTCCGTCCGCTGAGAAAGCGAGGACGGGGCCAAGGCTTGGTCGCGGCGGGAGATATGCGAATCCTCCTGTACACCGGCAAGGGCGGGGTGGGAAAGACGAGCGCGGCGGCCGCCACCGCGCTGCGCTGTGCCGAACTCGGCTACCGCACGGTCGTTCTCAGCACCGACACCGCTCACAGCCTGGCCGACTCGTTCGACCTGCCTCTCGGTCCAGAGCCGGTTGGGATCGGGCCCAACCTGTGGGGCCAGGAGGCGGATGTCTACTACTCCATCGAGAAGCACTGGGCGACGCTGCAGCAATACCTGGCGGCGGTGTTCACCTGGCAGGGCATCGGTGACCTCCTGGCCGAAGAAATCGCCGTCATCCCTGGCATGGAGGAGGGGATCGGGCTGCTGTGGATCGACCAACACCACCGCGAGGGCAGGTTCGACGTAATCATCGTGGACTGTTCCCCGACCGCCGAGACGCTGCGCCTGCTCAGCCTGCCCGACACCGGCCGGTGGTGGTTCGAGCGGCTCTTCCCAATCGGCAAGCGCGCCACGCTGATGCTCGGTCCGCTTGTCCGGCCGTTCCTGGACAACATGCCCCTGCCTGACCGCGACACGCTCGACGCGGCCAAGGCCCTGTTCGACCAGCTCGGGGATCTCTATCGGCTGCTCACCGACCCCGAAGTATCTTCGGTGCGCCTGGTGATGAACCCCGAAATGATGGTCATCCGTGAAGCCCAACGCTCCTACACCTACCTGAACCTGTACGGCTATGCGACCGACGCGGTGATCTGCAACCGCATCTTCCCTGCGGCGGAAGACGGTTACTTCGCCGGCGGGCTCGGGCTGGGCGCAGTGAGGAACGTGCTGGGCTTCTCAACCAGCGCCACAGGTGAGTTGGCGGTGCGCATGCTTTCCGGTGAGGGCGAAGATCTGGTCGAGGGCGCGTGGGTGCTACGGAGTCGGCTGCGGCGCAGAAGTCGTTCACCAGCGGAAGAGCGCCTGGCCGAAGGCGAATTGGAAGAAGAAGGCCTGGTCTGGTTCGAAAAGAACAAGCGGCCGAAGCCTACGGGACCGGCAAGGTTGTTGGCATGGCTTTCCCCTGGGCAGTGGACGCGGTCTCGCGGCTGGCCGGCGTGGATGTGCGCTCGCCGGAGGGCAGTTATTTGGCCTACTTCTACTCGCTGGCCGACCAGCTCTTCGCGACGCTCAACGGCTTCCGCTACCATCTTCGGCGCGCATGGTCACCTCGTTCGCCGTTGTCACCCTGCCCTTCCTGGCGCTGTACCTGATCCGTTCGGCCGGCTGGCGGCCGGACCTGCTGGTGCCGGCGGCAATTGAAGCCAGCCTGCTCAACCAGTGCTGGCTGCCGCCGCTGGCCGCGTGGTTCTGGGATCGAAACTTACAGCGCGGTCTGCGTCAGATTACTGAGGCGCACGCACCCCGCACAAGGGAGCTTTGAGGCTGAACTCTCATGCAATCACTTCCCAAGCACGGTTCCTGTTTTGTGTGCGGTTCGCCGGATTCGCCCGGCATGGGCGTCACCTGGTACGCGGATGACGACCGCACTGTTTTCGCTGAGGTCACCTTGAACGACGCCCAGCAGGGTCCGCCCGGTTTCGCACACGGCGGCGCATCGGCCGCTTTGCTGGATGAAGCCATGGGCGCGGCGGTTTGGCTGGCCGGGTATCGGGTCGCGTCAGTCAATCTCAGTATCTCGTATCACAAACCAGTTCTGCTTGGCACACCCTTCACAGTGATCGCCCGTGTCCACGAAAGTAATGGCAGGAAGGTCATGGCGACTGGCGAAATCCGTCTGGAGGATGGCACGGTTGCCGTCAACGGCGAAGGGGTGTTCGTCGAGGCGCCGCAGTTGTTCATCGGCCTGAAGGCGGCGGCGAGCCAAAAGTCCGGGGAGGAACCGAAGGAAAGCCGCAATGGGGAAAGTGACTATGCAGCGTAAGACCCTGTGGCACGTCGGGGTGTTCGCTGTCGCAATGGCCTATCTCGAATCGGCGGTGGTCGTTTATCTGCGTCGCGTTTTTGAAATCGGCGACTTGATGACCAGCCTGCCGCCCCTCGACCCGCAAATCGGAGCGATGGAAGTTGGCAGAGAACTGGCGACGCTGGTCATGCTGCTGGCCGTAGGTTGGGCTGCGGGAAATTCGTTACAGTCGCGCCTGGGGTTTGCCGTCTTCGCCTTCGGCCTGTGGGATATTTCCTACTACTTCTGGCTCAAGGTCTTCATCAACTGGCCCAATTCCCTGCTGGATATGGACATCCTTTTCCTAATCCCGTTGCCGTGGTGGGGACCGGTGCTCGCGCCGGTCCTGATCGCCGCCCTGATGGCAGTGGGAGGCGCGCGGACCGCCATCCTAGAAAGCCGCGGGATCAAGATGCGTTTCAGCCCCATTCACCAGGCTTTTCTCGGAGGTGGCATCCTGATCATGCTTTGGACCTTCATGGCGGACGCGCTGGCAATTCTGCCGGCTGATGCTCAAACCCTCAACCATTTGAAGCCGACGGCCTTCCACTGGCCGGCTTATCTTGTGGGCCTCTGCCTGTCTGTTTGTGCAACATGGCGAGCGACCCCATCAAAGGTCAAAGAATGAGAATTCGTCATCTCGGTCACTCATGCGTCGAGATCACCGGCAGCCATCACATCCTGATCGACCCAGACTTCACGTGCGAGCCCGAACGGGGCGTGGAGTACATTTGCATCACGCATGCGCACCCGGATCACATCCGCCGAGTCGCCGAAGTGCCAGATGCATGGGTGCTGGCCTCGCAGGCTGTCTGTGATGTGGCCGCCGGGCTGGGCGTGCCGATCCAGCGCCTGCTCGCCGCCGAGCCGGGATGGAAGGTTGCCAACATCGAGGTACTGCCGGGATTCAGCCGCGTCAACGACCCCGTCTACACGGTCATGTATCTCATTTTCCGGCGCCGCTGGCCACAACCGGGAGGAACCCCGCTATCGTTCCTAATTCATGACGAGGCCTCCGTGCTTCACCTGGGAGACGCCCACGAAGCTTCTCTTCCGGTCTCGCCAGATGTCCTTTGTCTGCCATGGCGGTCGACTCCCTTGATGGCCGGCCGATACAAGGAAAGACTCATCCGGCTCGCTGAGCAGTTCGGCGCCCCCTATGTGATTCCGGTGCACCACGATATGCCCCCAAACGACGCCGACCCCGGAGAGTTGCGGGGGCGTCTCGAAGCCACGATCCTGGACGGTTCAGGCTGGCACACCTTTCGCGGGCGCCGGCTGGTGTGAGGAGTCGGCGCGTGTCCCCTCCCTCGGAGATCTCGAGCGGAATCGAGCGGGCGAAGGAACTCATCGTCCACAGCCATTGCACTGTTGCCCTCACCGGAGCGGGCATATCCACTCCTTCAGGCATCCCCGACTTCCGCAGCCCGGGGACAGGCTTGTGGGCGCGGGGTGAGGTTCCCCGCGCGGGCAGCATCCATGGATTCGCCGCAGACCCCGAAGGCTTCTACGATTGGCTCGCCCCTCTTCTGACCAGGATCCTCGCCGCCCAGCCGAACCCTGCTCACGAGGCCCTGGTCAGTCTCGAATCCATGGGATACATCAAGGTCGTTGTCACGCAGAACGTAGACATGCTCCATCAACGGGCCGGTTCGGAGCGAGTCCTAGAGGTCCATGGCACGCTGGCTCAAGCTACCTGCATCTGCTGCTACGCAGCCGTCCCCGGCCTTCCCGTTCTAGAGCGCTTCCTGGCCGACCGACAGGTACCGCGCTGCGAGCGCTGCGGCGGTGTGATGAAACCGAACGTGATACTGGCCGGAGAGCAGCTCCCAGCGCTCGTGATGCTGGAAGCCCGCCGGGCCGCGCGGGCGTGCGACGTAATGCTGGTGGCGGGCACATCGCTTCCCGGCGGACCAGCTTCCGAGCTCGCCGAGCTCGCCAGCCGGCGCCAAGCGCAGCTCATCGTCGTCAATCGTGCTCCAACGCTGTTTGATGCTCTGGCAGCGGCAGTGATCCACGAGGACGCGGCCATAGCGTTGCCGGCGATCGCCCAGGGAATGTCCGGCCGGCCATGATCCACTATGGGACATCGTGCTGCGGCAGAAACTGCGCACGGACCATTTACACGTCAGGAGCCCCTGGTGCCCTTCCTGGTTGGCTGGCCACCCCGTTGTCATAGGGCCGGAGGTCAACAGATACAGACAGTCTTGAGATCCCACGGAGCGCTCACCCATAGACGAGGAGGAACGCAATCATGTCCAAGGTCAGCGTCGCAGTCGTAACAGACAGCACCGCGCACATCCCAGAGGAGCTCGTCACGCGGCATTCCATCCATGTCATCCCGCAGATCCTACTTTGGGGGGAGGAGAAGCTCTACGAGGGTGTCGACATCACGCCGACGCGTTTCTACGAGCGGTTGCGCCAATCCAGCGTTCTGCCTACGACTTCCCAGCCATCGGTGGGTGAATTCGTCGACTTCTTCACCAAGGTGGCCGAAACCGCCGAAAGCATCGTGGGCGTGTTCATCGGTGAACACCTGAGCGGAACGTTGGCCTCCGCCCATGGGGCGGCCGAGATCATGACGGGAGCGACGATCGAGATCATCGATTCTCGCTCCACATCCATGGGTCTGGGCTTCGCCGCGCTGGCCGCTGCCCGGGCTGCCGAACGGGGTCTCAGCTCAGCGGAAGTGGCTCAGGCCGCGCGCGAGGTGGTCTCTCGCGTCAGGGTGATCTTCGTCGTAGACACGCTGGAGTATCTCCACCGCGGCGGCCGCATTGGCGGAGCGCAGAGGCTGATGGGATCGATGCTGTCCGTGAAGCCGCTCCTACACCTGCAAGATGGCAGGATCGAGCCTCTTGCCTCGGTTCGCACGAAGGGCAAGGCCGTTCATCGCATGCTTGACCAAGCGCAGGAGGAGATGCGTGGGAAAAGCAAGGTCCACGCGGCCGTGCTCCATGCCGTTGCCGCGGCGGAGGCGGAGAGCGTGGCCGAGCAAGTCGTCTCCCGACTGGAGCCGGTCGAGATGATTCGGGCAGAGCTGGGCCCTGTCATCGGCACACACGTCGGGCCAGGCATGGTAGGCGTGGTCTACTACGCAGAGGCCTGAAGCGAGTCCTACTTGAGAGCCGGTTGGAGTTGACCCGGTAACGTTGATACCTTCATGCTTGTGTGAAGGAGTTCACAATGACGAGAACACGCCCGCCTACCCGCCGGAGTACCGGCAACAGATGGTGGCGCTTGTTCGAGCAGGCCGAAGCCCGGAAGAACTGGCCCGGGAGATCGAAACCACGACCCAGATGGGCCGCAATTGGGTCAAACAGGCTGATCTGGACGAGGGCCGTCGGCACGACGGACTCACTACGGCCGAGCGCGAGGAGCTTGTCCGCCTACGACGGGGACTACGGCAAGCGGCTTCGCCTTGAGCGCGAAAGCTTGGAAAGAGCCGCGGCCTGGTTCGCATCCCGCAGGAGCACCGGGGCGGCGCGGGAGACCGGCTCGATACCGCCCGAATCTTCGAGTTCATAAGGGCCAGCCATGCAAGATGCCCTGTGACCAGCATGTGCCGGGTGCTGGGAGTCCCCACCAGTGGGTACTATGCGTGGTTGAATCGTGCGCCCTCGCCACGATCTCGAGAAGATACGATCTTGGCGGAACGCATCCGTTGGATCCGCCTTCGCTCCCGTGGAACCTATGGGGCGCCCCGTGCCCACGCCGAAATGGTGGATGAGGGAATCCGCGTGGGTCGCAAGCGGGTGGCACGTCTGATGCGAGCGGCCGGCGATCTGCTCGGGCGACCAGCCCTGCGTCAAGTGCTGGATCACCTTTCGGCGCAAGTGGCGGTCTGCCAGTCGAGGACGGCGACGGCAACGTTGGCGGCGAGCGTGATACCGCCGTTGGGCCGTATCGGGCAGGTAACCAGCTGCGGAAGCGTTGCGGCGAAGCTCCCGGCTGACAGATCGCCTTGTTGCGCCCAAGCCGCCGAGCGATCTCCGCCTGAGGCAGGCCGTCTCGGGAGAGCCCGTAGATCTGCATGCGTTCCCGCGAGGAGAGATGAACATAAGTTGGCATACAACGCTATTCTCGCTGCAGCGTTGCACTTGCAAGTAGAACTGGCGGCATTGCGCACTCATCAGTCATTGTGGTATGATTATTTAGGTTTTTTCGGAGCTGTAGATTCTTGATGAAGGCATTGACCGGTCGACAGCGTGAATTCTTGGGGAGACTCCTGGACTTGTATCAGCAGGAGGCCGCGCCGGTTCATTACTCCACAATTGCCGACCGCTTAGGCGTTGGGAACGTAACCGCATACGAGATGATGCGCCTGCTGGAAGAACGCGGCCTGGTTCAATCAGAGTATCAACGTCCCGAGGACATGCGCGGTCCAGGTCGATCGTCTGTTGTCTTTCGGCCCACACCCCTTGCGATGAAGGTGATTCTCGGGTTGGCGAACGGTAGATGGAGCGAGCGTGAATGGGAGCAGGCAAGAACTCGTATTCTCGATCAGCTGCGCTCCGGCAAGGCCGCGGACTATGAGGCACTTCTCGATGAGTTGCTCGAACGGCTTCCCAACCAACATTCGCCGACGGTATTCCTCGCACAGATGGTTGCCGCTATCGTGCTCGGCCTACGCTCTCTGAAGGGCGTAGCCGACTTGACTGGCATCCGAAATGCCATTCGAAAGGTCGGGCTCCCAGGCGAGTTGGATCTGAGCGCGCTGGCGG
Organism: Ktedonobacter racemifer; assembly: GCA_020723545.1. Classification (GTDB taxonomy): domain Bacteria; phylum Chloroflexota; class DTOL01; order DTOL01; family JACQYG01; genus JACQYG01. Next base: position 15,562 of record DYIS01000001.1, on the reverse strand, counting down.
GCCTTACCATAGGTTTCTCCCTTGTAGAGCACCTCAATCGACGCTACGGCAGTGCGCTCGCTGCTCATGCCAAGAAGTACCAGGTAGTATTGGCAGGATTGACCCTTGAGAACCGTGGCCGCTTGGCAGAGTTCACCCGGGAAATCCTGGGCGTTGTGGGAATATGAAGTCCCCATTTGGACGATTCTTTCGTCTTCTTCGGAGGAGGGTCGAATGACCAAAGTCGCGGTGCTGACTGATAGCTCAGCCTATCTACCCACCAGGTTGATTGACCAATACAGCATCCATGTGATTCCACTGAGGGTTCTTTGGGGGGACGAAGTGCTTCGCGACGGAGTGGACATCACTCCTGCCGAGTTCCTTCAGCGGCTGAAGGAAGATCCAGTCCATCCCACCACAACCCAGCCCAACCCTGAAGACTTCCAACTCATCTATGAGCAACTGTCTTCGGATTATGATGCCATCGTTACTCCGCTAATCTCTTCCAAGCTGAGTGGGACGGTCAACTCAGCGCAGTCGGCGAAGGACGCCTTTTCCCGCGTTCCTGTTCGCGTGGTTGATACCCAGTCAACCTCAATGGGATTGGGTTTCGCCGTCCTCGCCGCTGCCCGAGCGGCTGCACAAGGGATGTCGTTGGAGGATATTGAAGCGGCAGCTCGGAGTGCTGCAGCAAGGGCTAGAGTCCTGTTTGTTGTTGATACGCTGGAGTACCTGCATCGTGGTGGTCGGATAGGTGGCGCCTCGAAGCTTCTTGGTACAGCACTTAGCATCAAACCGCTTCTACACCTGCACGAAGGTCGCGTAGATGCATTGGGGCGCGTAAGAACCAAAGGGAAGGCGATCAGTCGAATGCTGGAAATAGCTACTCAGTATGCTGACGGTCAGCCAGCACGAGTTGCAGTGATCCATGCTGGCTCACCAGCGGAGGCGAGAGCACTTGAGGCCCAAGTGGCCGGACTGATCACATGCGAGGAACTGCTTGTTACTGAACTGAGTCCTGCGATCTCTATCCATACGGGTCCTGGTACAGTGGGTGTGGCGGTTTGTCCGCTCATGGCCAGAGGCACTTCGTAGGCAAGTAAGAACACGTGGCCCCTCAGGTTGTATCGTGTCAGCCAAAGTGAGACAAATCGGGGCTCCGAGTTAGGACACACTTCGACGGTCTCGACGGTTAGGCGGCCATCATCAGCGACTGCCTGTGCTGATGGCGCCGCGCCTCCGGCGTTTGTCGTTTGATCTTGTATGTCGTCAGACCAAATGAGACATTAGGAGCCGTTTGCTAAGACACACTTCTCGGCCCTAGTATAGCCAAACGGGAGGCAGAATGGCCGAGAAGAAGGAGAATGCGGAAGCCGCCGTTCGGACCATCCGCCGGGTGACCCGCAAGAAGTACTCGGCAGAGGAGAAGGTCCGGATTGTGCTGGAAGGCTTGCGGGGCGAGACGAGCATCGCTGGCTTGTGCCGGCGTGAAGGCATCCCGACTAACCTGTACTATCGGTGGAGCAAGGACTTCCTCGAAGCCGGCAAGTAGCGCCTGGTGGGGGACAGCGAGCGCCAGGCGGACACACGCCAGGTGACCGAGATGCGGGCCGAGCTCGATCAGCTGAAACAGCTGGTGGCCGAGCTGTCCCTGAAGAACCGCGTGCTCAAAAAAAGCTTGCTGGGCAAGGAGCCGCCGTGGGACAAGTGATGCGCCGGTCCCCGGCAGAGAAACGGGAGATCATCCACCTGGTGCAACACTCCGCCTTGCCTGCTGGGCGCACCCTGGCCGAGCTGGACGTGCCGCGGAGCAGCTTCTATCGCTGGTACCGGCAATACCAGCAGGACGGGCAGAAGGGGCTGGAGCCTCAGCCATCGAGGCGCCGGCAGTTTCGGAATCGGCTGCCGGAGCCGGTGTGCGACCAGATCGTCCAGCTGGCCCTGGCTGAGCCAGAGAAGTCGGCGCGGCAGTTGGCCTGGCAGTTCACGGACTAAGAGGGCTACTTTGTCTCAGAATCAAGCGTATTCAGGCTCCTGAAGCGCTTCGACTTGGTCGAGAGCCCGGCCTTCCAACAGGCGACCGCCGCCGATCGGTTCGCCCAGCCCACCCGGCGGCCATGGAGGCTGTGGCAGACCGACTTCACCTACTTCAAGATCCAGGGCTGGGGCTGGTACTACCTGTCGACCGTGCTGGACGATTACTCGCGCTACATACTGGCGTGGAGGCTGAGCCCAACCATGGCGGCCACGGATGTCCAGCAAACGTTGGAGCAGGCCCTCGCCACAGCCAAGCTCGACCGGGTGCGTGTTCGGCGCCGGCCGAGGCTGCTCTCGGACAATGGGCCGTGCTACGTGTCCGGGGAGCTGCGCAAGTTCCTCGAGCAGAAGCAGATGGAGCACACCCGCGGGGCGCCGTATCATCCGATGACGCAGGGCAAGATCGAGCGTTATCATCGCTCGATGAAGAACCTGATCCAGCTGCAGAACTACGCGTTCCCGTGGGCCTTGGAGCAGGAGATCGCGCGCTTCGTGGACTACTACAACCACCAGCGGTACCATGAATCGCTGGACAACGTGACGCCGGCGGACGTCTACTTCGGGAGGGCCAAGGAGGTTCTGACGAGACGAGAGGAGATCAAACGACAGATGCTGGAGGCGCGGCGCCGGCAGCACACGCAGTCGCTGCAGATGGTCGCGTGACCGTCGAGGCCGCAGAAGTGTGTCTTAACTTGGAGCCCCGATTTGTCTCACTCTTGCTGACACGATACACGAACTACCCGGAGGTGATCTCGCTCGGCATCTGGTACGTGCCGATCGCCGCCTTCGTCATCGTCTCGTCCACCAACGCCGTCAACCTGACGGATGGGTTGGACGGGCTGGCCGGGTTGATCACCGCCGTGGCGTTCGCCGCCTTCGGGATCATCGCCGCGCTGCAGAGCCAGGTGTTCCTGCTGCGCTTCTGCTTCACGGTGGTGGGCGCGCTGTTCGCCTTCCTCTGGTACAACGTCCACCCGGCCGAGCTGTTCATGGGCGACACCGGATCGCTGTCGCTCGGGGCAACGCTGGCCGTCGTGGCGCTGATGACCGGCCAGTGGGCCCTGCTGCCGGTGACCGCCATTGTCCCGGCGAGCGTCACCGCTTCCGTCATCCTGCAGATCGCTTACTTCAAGCTCACCCGAGGGCGACGCCTGTTCAAGATGGCGCCGCTCCAACATCACTTCGAGCTCCTCGGATGGAGCGAAACCCAGGTGGTCCAACGCTTCTGGCTCGTCAACCTGCTGGCGGCCATGGTGGGGATCGCCCTGGCCCTATTGAAAGGGAGGTGAGATGGACATCGGCATGTTGTGGTTCGACTGGCAGATCCGCCCACACCATCTCACTGTTAGGATGGTCGGTGCGCTCAATGTGCGGACGAATAATCGGTCACGCGGAAACGTGCGAACCAACTCAAATTCCATTTGGTTGCACTATGACGCAAGGATAAGGTGCTCGGTGGCAGCCAACGCGGTTGCGTTTCGCGACCCCTGCCACTTTGCCAAACGTGCCTAGCATCCGCGGGATGGGTCTCCCCACTCAGGCCCGAGACCTTCCCCGCGTCGCCTATGTCAACACCGGGACGACGCTGATGCTCAAAGGATACGTCCCGGCAGGATGGGCGCTGGCTCCTAATTGACGAAGCGGCTGGGACGGCCAGCGAGGCCCGATTCGGGGTCGCGACTTCCATCGGGAAGCGCAACCTGCGATCCCCCACTTGACCTGTCCCCCCCCCCAAGAACTGGTCCAGTCTGTTAGGGAGGGCTAGGCTGGAGCAAGTAGATGGGCAACGGGAGGCGGGTCAGCTTGCTGGCCGCATCAGTTGCCGGCCTGGTTTGTCCGCGAACTTCATTGCTGAGCCCGCGGACCTCACGGCTATGAGCTGTCTGCTGTCGCGATGGTTATCAAGACAGCCGAGCCGTAAGGTCAGCGGCAGAGGGACTTGTCGAGTCAGTTCACATCCGTAAGGTCGAGCGTTCGAGCCCCCTCACCCAGCAGATCGATATCCCTGCCGCTACACAAAGGCGCCCGCCAGCACAGAACTGCCGCCCCCTCATGCTCCCCTCAAGCGCACCCACAACTCGTGCATGAGCCTGGTGACCCGCTCGGGATTGCTCCCTGCCGGCCACGATCATCGGTGGGGTTAGCTGCTACGGCATGATCGTGGCCGCGGGGAGCACTTCCGCAGGCACATCCTTTGGTCGAGCGCCGCAAAGCATGGAGTGGGCGCGATGGAAAACAAGCATGAAGTGGCCGTTCCGGCCACCTTATGCTTGTAGTACCAAGTGGTGCTGCAAGGAATAAGCGGCCGGGCCGACAACCATAATGTGGCTGCTAAGCATCAATCTCCCGCAGAGAAGCAGTGCCCGGACGCGAGGCCGAGGCCCCCACGAAAGGCATAATGTGGCCGAACGTGCGGATTGCAGGTATAAAGTGGCCGGAAGTGCAGGCAAGCGAAGGCGGCTGAAGTACAGGGGGGCGCCACACTGGAGTAATGTAGGTTTACATCCGTGAGGTCGGAGGTTCGAGCCCTCTCGCGCCCACCAAATCAGCACCCCTGTCCTCATGGTTAGCCTGCAGAGGGGACCGTGAGGACTACGCTTTCTGCGAGCGTCTCCCCGCGCCAACCGCGGACCTTACGGGTATAGGGAGTGGATACCGCTCTCGCCAGACCTGACGAGATCTAAGAGGGAGCGCCTACGTCTATCCTTGTGGGTAGCTCGCCGGATCAACGTTGAGGTCCTCGATCGCAGGCCAGGACGTGTACGTCAGACTCCGCCATCGCGAATCGTCAATCCGGGGACGGCAGCCCAACTTCATCAATGCTGGAGACTCGCTCTTGGTCTTCGGACGTTCCGGTTGCCCAAGGGTCTGCATAACCCCAACCGAGGGTTCGAATCATTCCGTCGCCTCTGAATCAATCCCGGGCAACACCGGGCAACGCCAGACCGTCGCCCTCACAAGTGTGCTTGAGGAACTCCGAACCCTAAGACCCGATAGTGGCCTTCATTTCCTCGAACTGTTCTTTGGTAATCTCACCGGCGGCGTACCGGCGCTTGAGGATGTCCAGAGGAGCCTCGGCTCCGGCTTTCGCCCATCCTGACGCCGATCCGCTGCGCGCCATCGTTTGAACGACCCACACCGCCCCGCCGATGGTTAGCACCCCCAAGAGCAACAACACGACCGGGCCAATGAGCCCGAAGCCCCACCAGCCCCCCATCATCCCTGGTCCCATCAGGCCCGGCCCCATCATACCCCAGCCGTAGCCGCGTCCCCAACCCGAGGAGATGACCAGCCCGGCTCCAAGGACTAGGACCAGGATCAGTGCAAGTCCAATCACAAGCGCCCAGACACTTCTGCTCATGGCTTTCTACCTCCACTTTCGGGATTCGCGAGGCCCTTCCTCCGGCCTCTCATTGCGGTCGTTCCTGCAGGCCGAATAACCCATGCCCTCCAACATCATTCAGCACATCGGCGCCTCTCCATTGTCAATTCCTTCCGCAGGACAGCGGCGCTTCGCCTATCGCAAGGTCGGTTCGTTCCTCACTTGTTCGGCAAGCGGCCTGGCCAACGAAAGAACCCGTTTCGCCGCCGCTTTCAAGCACCCTCAGCGCTGGCGGAGCAAGCGAGACGAGTTTGCCAGGATCCCAATGTCAGGCAGCGAGTGAGCCGCTGCGGCAAAGATGGGCGGCAGGAAGCCGAACGCGGCCAGGGTCAGCCCTACCATGTTGTAGACCGCGGTGAAAACCAGGTTTGACTTCACCACGCCCATCGTACGGCGGGCGATACGAAACACATCCGGCACCAGTGTCCAATCTTCACGCATCAACGCCACGTGCGCGGCTTCGATGGCAACATCGCTTCCCGCAGCCCCCATCGCAATCCCAACATCAGCCTGCGCCAGCGCCGGCGCGTCGTTCACGCCGTCCCCCACCATGACCACGGTATGCCCTTGCGCCTGATAGTCCTTCACCACGGCGATCTTACCCTCGGGCATCAGCTCCGCCCGATAGTCCACGCCGAGCTGTGCAGCCAGCCCGGCGGCCGTTCGTTCGTTGTCCCCGGTGAGCAGCTTGATGTGCCGCACACCAAGATCGCGTACCGCGGCCAGAGCCGCCGGGACTTCCGGAGGGAGTGTGTCCGCCGCGGCCAACACCCCGGCTAGTTCACCATCTCGAGCCAGGAACACCAAAGTCTTGCCCTGCGCTTCGAGGTGCGCGGTGATGGGCAAAGCGCCTGCGTCCGGCATGATCCGTCGGCTGCCGACGGCGACGAGGCTTCCGTCGACCCTCGCCCGTACTCCGTGGCCGGGGATGGCCTCGAAGTTCTGGGGATCCGGAACCAGCAGGCCCCGCTCCTTCGCCGCGACGCGTACCGCTTCAGCTAACGGGTGTTCTGAGTATCGCTCGGCGGATGCGGCCAGTCTCAGGACTTCCGCTTCGGGCAAACCGTTCAGTGTGATCACATCCGTGATTTCCGGCTTGCCCAACGTCAACGTTCCGGTTTTGTCAATCAATAGCACGTCGGCGCGGGCCAGGGTTTCCAGGTATTTGCCACCCTTGATCAGCAGGCCGCGCTTTGCCCCCGCGCCGATCGAAGCGAGCATCGCAATCGGTGTGGCCAGGGCAATGGAACAGGAGCAAGCCACCACCAGCACCGCCGCCGTGGACAGCGGATTGCGCGTGATCAGGAACGTGAGCGCGGCGATGCTAGCGACGATCGGCAAGTAGTAGCCGGTGAACTTGTCGGCGAAACGCTGCACATCGGCGCGATGAGCCTCAGCCTCTTCAACCAGTTTCACCACACGACCGTAAGTGGTGTCCGGTCCCACGTGCGTCGCGCGGACGCGCAGGCTGCCGAGGCGGGCCAGGGTGGCGGCGAAGACTCTGGAGCCCGGGCCAGCTTCGACCGGTATAGACTCTCCCGTGATCGCGGACTGGTCAACCGTCGCTTGTCCGGCGAAGACCTCTCCGTCCACCGGGATCTTCTCACCGGGACGGACGATCACGGTCTCACCCACGGCCACTTCGCCGATCGGGACTTCCATCTCAGCGCCTGAGCGCTCCACCCGTGCCATCTGAGGGGCCATCGCCGTTAGGTCCTTCACCGCGCGCCGCGCGCCCTCCGTGGTCAACCTCTCGGCATAGTCGCCGACGCGCATGAAGAACACGACGACCGCAGCCGTTGCCCACTCCCCCACCGCAAGCGCCGCCAGGACGCCGAGCGTCATCAGGGTATGAGACGTCACTTGTCGTTTGAGCGCCGCGCGGAAGACGTTGCGGAGCATCGGCCAGCCGCTGAAGATCACCAGGGCCAATCCAATGGGGAATGGCACGCGCGCCGTGAGCTGCTCGAACATCCCCAACCATTCGCCGACGACAACGATGAACAACACGGCACCGAACACTACCCCCATGAGTGTTAGAACGCGCCGGCTGAAACCACCAAGCGGAGGTGTGGCCGCCAAGGCGGCCGTCTCGGGCACTGAATAGTTGCCGGCGCCTGCCACCGCCTTGCGGATAGCAGGCATATCCACCAGGGTCAGGTCCACTCGAATTACAGCCTTCTCGGACGACAAGAGCACCTCGACCGCCTCCACCCCGGGCAGCTGGGCAATTGCATGCTGGACATGCTGGGCGCATTCCGCGCAGTCCATTCCTCGGATGGGAATCTCAAGTGTTTGCGGTTGAACCATAACGGGATCCTCCGTATCGCCAAACGGTCAGCGTCTGTGCGGCTTCACCGTTCGAGAGATGTCGTAGCGGGTACATTCGTACACACCGCGGGCCACGTCGGCCAGCAAGGACTCGGCCGTGGTAATCAAGTCGCCTACGCGGTCGTCGCTGAGGTGATAGGTGACGAAGCGGCCCGCCTGTTCGGCGACAACCAGGCTGCAGTCGCGCAGACAGCTGAGGTGATTCGAGACATTTGATTGTGAGAGCCCGGTGGCCTCGACCATCGCGCTAACCGTGAGTGGGCCCCGGCGAAGTGCGTCCACAATGCTCAGGCGCGACGGGTCACCCAAGCCCCTGAAGAGTTTGGCTTTCACGGCAAGCCCGGCTCTCTCGGAAGTCAGTAGCATGGGCCCTCCTTAGAATCACCCCATCAGCATACAGTGATATCTTGCCACAGGGGTGGCCGCCTGTCAAGTCGTTTCCGCGGATTTCTCGAGCGGAGGCTCATTCGTCAAGACGGCCGAAGGAGATGAGACACCCCCGAGGCCTAGTCCCGCGGGACTGTAGAGAGTATTTGAGTAGACGTTGTGAGCCGAGGCTATGATCGAGGCATGATTCGGGCTTCATCGACGGGTTCCCAAAGGCGTACCGCAGGCGCCGTCTCCTGGCAAGCTCAAGGGGATCACCCTGGCCGTTCCGGCCAGGCTTTCGAAACGGTACCCCGTGTGAAGGGCCTTGACAATCCGGCGGACTTCAGGATAATACTTGAGCAACCATACAATTATGAAGAGAAGTCCTCACTCCCCTGGGGTTACCCTCGACGAACGTACCGCTGCCCGCGTGGCCGAGCTGTTCCGTGCCTTCAGCGACACCAGCCGCATCCGGATTATCGCGGCGCTAATGGATGGCGAAAAGAACGTCGGCGCACTGGCCGAGGTCGTCGGGCTCAGTGTATCGGCGGTCTCACACCACATGCGCGAACTGAGGCAGATGCGCCTCGTGCGCGCACGCAAGGAAGGACGGCTGGTTGTCTGTGAGCTGGATGACGACCACGTGGGGGCTCTGTACCGCCAGGGTTTGGACCATGTACTCCACGGCTAGGCCTCTGCCCGACGGCGGCTCGTTCGCGCTCTGCGCTCTGCTCTTGATCGCCAGCATGGCCGGGCACTTGATCTCCGACACTGTGTGCGAGTCGCCTGGCGGGACTGTTGCTGCGCGGTGTGAGGCCAGCGGATCCCGCGTATTCTCCTCCGAACATGCCGACAGCTCTGCCCACGCCAGTCTGGTGGTGTCGACCGGCTCGTCCCTCGATGTACCTGCGGCCCTCACCATAGCCGCCGGACCTTCGCCCCTGCTGCCTTTGGCCGCTGTTCTCAATCCCCCTTTCCGGCCGCCCCGCGTCCCGATTGCCCGCCACGCCTGAGACGGCGTCCCAGCCTTCCGGCAGCAGGATCATCCTCTGGCGCCGGGAAACCCGTTCCACTGGACGTAGGAATCCATCAGAGTTCATCTCACGATTGAGAGTTGCCCTTATGACCGAGAAAACCATTGAACTAGAAATCACCCTGCTCCTCCCCGGCGTTGAGAGCGAAGACGATCAGTGCCTGACCCGGCTGGAGGCCGCGTTGCGCGACCGAAAAGGCCTGTCGCGCGTGCACCTTAAGAGGGAGATGCGGCCCGTCATGCTCTGCCTGCACCACGACCCCAACGTGATCTCCCTGGCCGAGGTCCAGCGGCTCGCAACCCGCGCCGGGACCCAGATCATCAATCGCTACCATCATGCACTGATTCCCATTGAGGGAATGGACTGTTCCGACTGCGGGGCCGTGATTGAACACAGCCTCCGGCGGATGGAAGGCGTATTGGGGGTAAGCGTTAACTACGCCGCGCAGCAGACGCGGGTTGAATACGACTCCCAACGCGTCGGACGCGGCGCGATCGAGAAGCGCATCCGCGAGCTTGGTTACGCCGTCCCAGCTGAAGGTCTGCGCAGCTGGTACCAGGCGAATCGAGAACTCCTCTTCGCCCTATTCGCCGGCGCAATCCTGCTCGTCACCTGGCTGGCCGAGGCGTTCCTCGGTGTGCCCCGTCCTATGGCTATTGCCGGCTATCTCACCGCCTACGCTTTCGGCGGCTGGGATATCTCGCGTCACGCCTGGCACGCGCTCCGCACGAGGCACCTTGACACGGATCTGCTCATGGTGATGGCGGCAATCGGCGCAGCGGTGCTAGGCAGCTATGCCGAAGGTGCGCTGCTTCTCTTCCTCTTCAGCTTGGGCCACGCTCTCGAAGAGCGCGCGCTGGATAGAGCTCGCGCCGCCGTGCGGGCACTGGCCGACCTCGCCCCGAGGATAGCCCTCGTACGGCGTAACGGCCGGGAGACCGAGGCGCCGGTGGAGGAGTTGAGGATCGACGATGTCGTCATTGTCCGTCCAGGGGTCAGAGTGCCCGTGGACGGCGTCGTCGCGGCCGGCGAGTCGACCGTCAACCAGGCACCCGTCACCGGCGAGTCGATGCCGGTCGACAAGCTCCCCGGCCAGAAGGTGTTCGCCGGATCCGTCAACGGCGAAGGGGCGCTAGAAGTCCGTGTCACGAGACTGGCCAAGGACAGCACGTTGGCGCGCGTGATGAAGATGGTGGAGGAAGCACAGGCCCAGAAGTCGCCGACGCAGCAGACTGTAGAGAAGTTTGAACGAGTGTTTGTGCCGTCGGTGCTCCTCGTCACTGCGCTGATCGCAATCGTCCCGCCGTTGCTCGGCGTGCCCTTCCAGGTCTCGTTCCTCCGCGCCATGACCCTGCTGGTAGCCACTTCGCCTTGCGCGTTGGCGCTGGGCACGCCGGCCTCGATTCTGGCTGGCGTGGCCCAAGCGGCACGCAACGGTGTGTTGGTCAAAGGCGGGGTGCACCTGGAGAATCTCGGACGGCTGAGGGCTATCGCCTTCGACAAGACCGGCACGATCACCCAAGGCCGCCCCGAAGTAACGGATATCGTCAGGTTGCCGGAAGCCGGGAGCCTTGTGTCAAGCGAGGACGAATTGCTGGCCCTCACCGCAGCGGTGGAGAGTCGTTCCGCCCATCCACTGGCGCAGGCGTTCTCTCGCGCCGCTCAGGCCAAGGAACTCGCCCTGCCCAGCCCGATGGACGTGGAGTCACTCACCGGGCGCGGCTTGCGCACTACGGTTGACGGAGCGGCGGTGCTCGTCGGCCGAGCGGTGTGGCTGGAAGAAGCGGGCATCAAGATCTCTCCGGAGGCGAACGGCCAGATCGAGTCCCTTCAGGCAGAAGGAAAAACCGTCATCGCCGTTGCGCTCGGCGGGACGCTTGTCGGAGTCATCGCCGTGGCGGATGCGCTGCGCCCGGATGCCGCGGCCGCCGTGGCCGCCCTCAGGCACCTCGGCATCCTGAACACCATCATGCTTACCGGGGACAACGCGCGGGTCGGCCAAGCGATCGCCCGCCGGGTCGGCCTCAGCGATGTGCGGTCGGAGCTGCTTCCGGAAGACAAGGTAGCAGCCGTCCGCGAGCTAAGTACAAAGTACGGCGTGACCGCCATGGTGGGCGACGGTGTGAATGATGCACCGGCGCTGGCTCATGCGACGGTCGGGATTGCCATGGGCGGTGCCGGTACCGATGTGGCCCTGGAGACGGCCGATGTGGCCCTGATGAGCGATGACCTGTCCAAGCTGCCCTTCGCTGTCGGGCTGGGCCGGGCAACGCGGGCCATCATCCAGCAGAATCTGGCGATCTCGCTGGGCGTGATCGCCTTGCTGATCATTGCCTCCCTGACCGGCCTCGCCGGGATCGGCGTGGCCATCATCTTCCATGAGGGCAGCACCCTGGTGGTAGTGGCAAACGCATTGCGACTGCTGGGGTATAAGGCGCCGTCGTGAGAGGAGGTTGAGGGGATGTCTTACCGAGTCGAATCCATAGTCGTACTGGCGACATGGGTGGCACTCTTGGTACTCCTTCTCGTCAGCCTGAACTTCGTAAGACGGCGATTCCTGGAGGGCACTCCAAATCTCCGCGTTTCCAGCCTATC
>DYIS01000001.1:0-3825 GCA_020723545.1 Ktedonobacter racemifer | reverse complement strand
TGACCCAAACATTAGACCAGGTTCCGCCCGGTCAAGAATCGGTACCTTATTTGTGTTTGCCGCCAATATCGCCACCTTCGCACTCGTCCTTACAGCAGCCACATGTCCAGCGGCAGTCCAGCGCCTGGATTGGATGAAAGTCAACTTGCCGCCCTGGGTTCACGTGTTGGGAGGCATTCTGTTCGTAATCAACATGGTCTGGGGACTGCTGGCGCTGCTTTTCAATCCGAACTACACCCCCATGTTCCAACCGATGAGGGAACAGTTCTTGTTGGCGAGGCGCGGCCCTTACGCCGTGGTGCGTCATCGGCGCTATGCGGGAGAAGCCTGGTTGAACGTTGTGCTTTTCATGTTCACCGGAATTTGGCTCCCGCTGTTAGGCGCGCTGGGGTGGATTGCGATGTACCACCAGGCGCGCGCGGAGGAGGAAGTTCTGATAACTCTGGCTGGGCAGGAATATGAAGAGTATTGCCAGCGTACGGGGATGTTCTTCCCCAGGCTCAAAGGAATCCACTGAAATGACCCTGGAGATGATCGAGGCTCTGCTTCGCTGGTCTGGCGGGCTGATGGCATTCACGACACCTGGAGTCGTCCTCTACGGGATCTGGCGCGGGACACGCCAGCCAGGGGGAAGGACCTCCGGGCAAGTCGTGCTCTGTGGCTTTCTACCGGCTGACCACATCGCCCTTCCTCGCCGTTCCCGTCATCTTCTGGAAGCCTTTGCCACTGGCTCTCTCCCCAGGACTTCATGCACTGGCTCTCGCTGGCGGAACCCTCACCTACTTTCCCGGCCTAGCCTGCCTGCTGTGGGGACGGCTAACGTTGGGAATGATGTGTTTTGTCTCCACAGCCTTCGGGGCGCTGTTGTTCGCCGACCATCAACTGGTCACGGGCGGGCCGGTTGCCACCGTGGGCCATCCCATTTATCTGGGGCTGATCGCTGCCGCCGCGGGCAGTTTGTTGCTCTATCAGACTTGGACGACGGCCGCGTTTGCGGTTTTCGCTCCCTTTGTCTTCTTCCGCGCCCGCCGTGAGGAGCAAGCGCTGGCCGCCGAGTTCGGCGAAGAGTGGAGGGAGTACTCGACCCGTACCGGGTTCTTGGTCCCGTTCCTGCGTAGGGCACCACACGATTCTGCTAAACGCACCTCGACTCCCGTGCGAAATACCAATACTAGGATCACCGGACCAGGCACGCCATCGGACTAATCCTCAGGAGGTCAACGTGTCCCTTGAATCTCAATCGTTCCCAGGCCGATTCCAACTTGTCGCCGCCGCTTTGTCTCTGCTGGCTGGCTGGATCCACGTGTTCGTCGCTCCCGAGCACTTCGAGGAGTGGGTCGGCTATGGCGTGTTCTTCGTGTTTGTGTCGGTCTTGCAGATGGAGTTTGCGCTCCTGCTCCTTTCCCGCACGCCTCCGCGCAGCGGACTCCTGTGGGCAGGGCTCCTTGGCAATGCCGCCCTCATCGCACTGTGGGCCGTCACCCGTACCGTTGGCATTCCCTTCTTCGGACCGGGCGCGGGCGAAGTCGAGGCCGTTGGCACGCTCGACACGATCTCCAAACTTGCCGAACTGGGGCTTGTCACCTGCCTGGTCGTGATGTTGCGCGCCCTCCCCCGACAAGAGACACAAGCTCGGGCTGCCACGGGCTGAGTCCCATGACACATCCAGTAGGCGACATCCGAGAAGTGACGAGGGATTCCGTCAGAGCCCCCAAGGCCGATCTTTCCGTCCAACTCTTGGCCGCTGCTCCGCTTCGGTCTTCCCCATGGAATTCCCAACCGTCCGGACGGCGGACAGCCGACTGCACCTCAATGAGGTACGATCGAGCCTCAACCGATGGACATGGCAATCGCTGCGGGGAAAGGACAACTGATGTCTCGCTCATCCCAATCCCGAATACGGCTGTATGGCCCTATCATCGTCATCGGCGCCGGCGTGCTGTTCTTGGCCAGCGCAGTCGTTCTGGGCTTAAGGTCGGCCAGTTCCTCCCCGGCCCCAGCGGACTCTCCAGGCCAGGCGGTCGAGGAGACCTTCCCGGAAATCCCCCGTGTCGAATTGGCGGACGCCAGGGCCGCCTTTGACTCGGGCGCCGCAGTGTTCGTGGACGTGCGGGACGAGGAATCCTATACCTCCGGCCATGTGCCAGGAGCATTGTCCATCCCCCTGGCCAAACTTGGGACCCGCTTCAGCGAGCTCAACCGCTCGGATTGGATCATTACCTACTGCACTTGACCGGCGGAAGAGTCGAGCGCCCGTGCGGCGCGCCTTCTCCTGGACAACGGCTTCGACAACGTTACGCCGATTCTCGGCGGGTTCCGCGCCTGGGTGGACGCCAACTATCCGGTGGAACCGTGAACAAGGGTCCCTCGCCGTTGACAGGCTAGTCTCTCAGCCGAACTACCTGCCAGGAAGCGCGGACCCCCTCGAGAGACGAAAGGTCCTGTTCCTTCCGCGCTGGATCCGGAGATGAGTGTAGTGACATGGGTCATGGCGATCCCGTAGATGGCCGTGGCGGGAGTGATCCATGTCGTCCTTGCGCCGGCGCACTACGCCTACGATCCTACCCATGGCGCATTCCTCGTTGTGGCGGGTACAGCCGAGGGCGCGTGGGCCCTGGCCATCTGGCGGGGCAGGTTATGCCGCCTGCGTCAGCGGGCCGTTCGGTGTTGACCGTCCTGAAGCGCATTCCCCTCTCTCAACCCCGCTTCATGCTGGAGGCGGACATAGACCGACGAGGCGATGGCCTCATCCACCGCAAACTGGCTCAGGCCCATCTCGAACACGAATGATGGAGACCGCCTCAGGAGCCTGACCGGTAAGCCGGGCAGGACACCCATCGACATCAGCTTCTGCAGATGGCCAGGTAGATTCATCTGAACGTACGCAATCTGACCGCCTTGCCCGGACTGGAGCGCTGAAAGCGGGGCGATCACGCGATCCACGGTCGTTTGAGCCTGTTCGCAGCACGCTCCTAGGGGGATCGCCTTGCCATGCGGGCAGAACCGGGGATGTCCCAGCAGTGTGCAGATGGCATCATCAAGCCCCTGGAAGAGAGAATGCTCTAGCAGGCAGGCCCTTGCATCCAGCTGCACATCCTCCGTTGCCATGACATCGGCCAGGAGTCGTTCGGCCAGCCGATGGCGACGAACGGCCTTCGCGGCCTGAGGCATTCCCTTGGACGTCAATTGGAGCCAACCATCGGACTCCTCAACTAGCCCGGCCTGCGTCAATTCCTCGACCTCGACACTTGCCTCGTCTCGACGCACGGTCCCCGGCCGTTCCTCCTCTTCGGCCGCAACCCACAACTCCTCCAGAAGCTCTTGGGCCGACTCGGTAATTCCCGTCATCTCGTTTCCTTCTCCACGATCCCCGCCGCTTGTGGATGGCGCCTACGCCGCTCACGAAGCCACCGGACCAACCTAGCCTCCGGCAGCGTTTCGTAGCCGCATCTCGGGCAACGGACCAACCGGCAGTCGCTGACCAGAGGGCAGCCGCTGCAGGCGACTTGTCCTTCCGACGGATCGAACTCCAGGCCACAGAACCCGCAATTCACAGTTTCCACCCCAGGGCCAAGAGTAAGCGACTGAGCGCCCCGCCGACAACAAACGCGAAGGGGAAGATGAACGCGTTGATGGCCATCGCCGTCTTCCAGCCGCGCTCCTTGAGGGTCACCGAGAACTGCGCGATGCAGGGCACGAACAGAGTGATCGTCGTCGTCGCCACGATGAGTTGGACTCCGCTCATCACTGAGCGCAGGTCGTACAAACCAGCCGCCCCGTAGTCGCGGCGAAAGAAGCCAAACAGGAAGGCAACCGCAGCCTGAT
>DYIS01000170.1 GCA_020723545.1 Ktedonobacter racemifer | reverse complement strand
CCACGGGTAACCTGGACACACGCTCTAGCGAAGAGCTCATGGCTATCTTTCAAAAGTTGAATGCCGAGCAGGGAATCACTGTAGTCTTTGTGACCCACGAACCGGATATCGCTGCCCATACCAGGCGCATTATCCGCATTCGCGATGGACGGATCCATACCGATGAGCCGGTGGCAGCGCCTCGCCAGGCCTCCAGCGTCCTGGCCCTTATGCCGGAAGGCGGTGACTGATTATGAACATCTTAGAAAGCATGCGCGTGGCCTTGCGTGGCCTGACTGCCAACAAAATGCGCTCTATCCTGACCATGCTGGGCGTCATCATCGGCGTGGCATCGGTAATCGCCCTCTTGTCCATTGGCCAGGGGGTGCAGGCGGCGGTGGCCCAGCAAATCCAGAGCATCGGCTCGAACCTGATCTTCGTCTCGCCTGGGTCCACCCAGCAGAGTAGGGTGCGGGCGGCCCAGGGCTCTGCCGTAACCCTCACCTACGAGGACGCCCAGGCGCTGATGGACCCGGAACGGACCCCGGACATCGCCGGGGTAGCTCCGGAGTTCGGGGCCTACGGGCAGATCGTCTACGGCGGCAACAACGTCAACACCCGGGTGGTTGGGGTGACCCCGGCTTATGAAATGGTGCGCAATTACCGCCTGGCCACGGGGGAGTTCATCGCCAGACAGCACGTGGACGCCCTCTCCATGGTGGCAGTGCTGGGTCCTGCTACCGCCGCCAACCTTTTTGGAGAAGCGGACCCGGTGGGCCAGCAGATCAAGATCAACCGCACCAACTTCCGGGTCATCGGCGTGTTGGAAGCCAAGGGCGGCAGCTCCATGATGAGCCAGGATGACCTGGTACTGGTGCCGATTACCACGGCCCAGCGCCGCCTCTTCGGCGGAGGCCGGGGCTTTGGCGTTGGGCAGCGAGTGTCCAGCATCACTGTCTCCGCCGCCAGCGAGGCCCAGGTTGATGCGGCCATCGCCGAGGTCACGGAGATCCTACGCGAGCGTCACAAGCTCACCTACCAGGAGGATGACTTCATCGTCACCAGCCAGCGAGATATCCTGGGAGCCTTCACCCAGGTGACTACCATCCTCACGGTTTTCCTGGGGGCCATCGCCGCCATCTCCTTGTTAGTGGGAGGCATCGGCATCATGAACATCATGTTAGTGTCCGTAACCGAGCGGACGCGGGAGATCGGCATCCGTAAGGCGGTGGGGGCCAGGCGGCGGGACATCCTGGCCCAGTTCCTGGTGGAGGCTGTCGTCCTCTCGGTGTTTGGGGGCCTCGGCGGCATCGCCCTGGGCTGGGGCATCAGCCAGGTCATCAACCAGATGCGCGTCGGCGACCCCTCGCCCCTGGTGACTATCGTTTCCGCCGACGCGGTGCTCCTGGCGGTGGGATTTTCCGTAGCCGTGGGGCTATTCTTCGGCATCTACCCGGCCACCCGGGCTGCTGCCCTGAACCCCATCGATGCCCTGAGGTATGAATGATATAGTTTTCCAGGCTGCAAGACTGGAGGGAAACACGCGCTGGACGTTTCCCCAGGTGGCAAGAGGCTGGTTCCTGGTAGCTATGCTTGGACTGGTAGTTGGCGTTGTCACCTTTGTGGCCAACATGGTGGCCGAATTGCAACAAGAACTCCAGGCTGCCCTTTATGCCATCAGTATAACCTGCCTGGCGATGGGAGGGCTGCGCTTGTTCAAGCGCTGAGATTTTTGTAGCCGTTATCAGCCCTAGCTGACGACTCGTCAGATGCCCTGATTCATCGAGGGCGGGCAACCGAGGGTAGCCCTGAGTGTGGGCACCCAGGGTGGTTGGACGTCCTAAAGCGGATGGGCTATTCTATTGGTCTCTTCCCAATAGAGCCTGGCCTATCCGCTCGGTTGAAAATTCGCAAAACGAGGGAGATGAGTGATGATTAACTTGTTGAAGAACTTCGGCGTGCTTTTGGTCCTGGTGGTCATCCTGGGCCTCGGAGTGGGCGGCGCCTACGCTGCTGGCTACGCTCAAGGTCAGGCCAAGGTTCCGGCGGCCTCTCCCACCGCTCAAGCCTCTGTCGGACTGCCCATTCAGAGCCAAGGCATGGGGGCATTTGCTGGGCGGGGCACCTTTGGCACGGTGGACAAAGTGGAGGGCAGGACCCTCACCGTGACGTCTCAGGGCGCCCAGGGGCCTGGCACCACGGTGAAGGTCTTGGTGACTGACTCCACCCAGTTCCAGAAGTCGGTGGCCGGCAGCCTGGAGGAGGTGAAGCCGGGCGTCCGCGTTACGGTCGTTGGGCCCGCCGCGGCCGACGGAACGATAACCGCCGAGTCGATATCCATCTCCGGTCAATCGCGTCAGTAGAAGCGGCTGTAAGCTCTCGGGGCCTTGGCAGGCAAAAGCCGAGGAGGCAGGGCAGTTTTTGGAGCAAATGGATGTCTAAGCGGGCCTTTTTGCCAGAATTGGCCATGGCCACATTCGTTTCGTTATCTTTGGCTGGCTGTGCGGTGCTGGCGCCGGCTCCGACGCCGACGCCGCGGTTGATCCTGTTGCCGCCCCGGCCAGCGGAACAAAGCCCGCCCGCCAGTACACCGGCACCTGTTGCCACGGCGACGGCCATACCGCGGCCAACCGCCACTTCATCTCCTACTGCTGCGCCGGTTATAACCGCGGCGGCGGATACCGGCGTTTTGCCCCGCGCTGTACCCACCGGTCGGATCCTGGTGCAAACGAGCAGTGGCGGCGATATATACGTGGTCAATGCCGACGGCTCGGGCCTGGCCAGGCTGACGGCTGGGATCGACCCCGCCTGGTCGCCAGATGGCACGCGCATCGCTTTCACGCGGTGGGACCAGCCGCAAGGCCTCTACGTGATGAACGCTGATGGCAGTGATCTGCTCCGGGTGCTGGACATGGCCGAGGCCAAGTCGGCCACCTGGTCTCCCGATGGGCGCAGAATCGCCTTCGCCCATCGCGACTTCGTTCCAGCCCCGGCTACCCGTCGGCGGCCAGCCGGGCAGAAAGAGCTCTGGAGGATAAGCACGGTCGACCTGGCGGATGGAGACCTCATCGACTTCCCGGTGGACCCGGATGGCTATGCTTTTTCTCCGGCCTGGGGATCAACGAACAAGTTGGCCTACCGGGGAGTCTGGGGGCCCTACGTCACGGACCTGGCAGGGCCTCCCCAACGCCTGATCACCGGCACACTCTACGACTCGCCGGCGTGGTCGCTGGATGGCTCGCGGCTGGCGCTGATGGTCAAGACCCATGATCACTGGGACCTGGCCGTCATCAATGCCGACGGCAGCGGCCTGGCTCTTCTGACCCAGACCGCGCCGTTCAGTCCAAGACCGATCAACAACGGGGCCCCGGCCTGGTCGCCCGACGGCCGCTATATCGCCTTCGTCACCGACCGCGAAGGCGATTGGAAGATATACGTCATGAACGCTGACGGCTCGGATCAGCGGAAGCTTTTGGACATGTCCGTGACCTATGCCTTCGTCAGCGAGCGGACGCTTGCCTGGGCCAGGTAAACAGATTTGTAATGGCATCCAATAGCTTCAGTGTGCTATGTGCAAGACCACCTTCTCCATCAGTGATGCCTTACCTCACTACAAGGCAAGGTGTGGCACGGGTTTGGGCGCTGCCGCTATTGAGGGCTGGAGCGGTACAAGGTCCAATCCTTTCTAACGGGCATCGTTTTGAACCTGAAGCGCATCGTCATCCTGCTCACCGGTGTTCGCCTACGGCCCATTGCCAAGACGCTGAAAGTCGGCTAAAGGCCGAACTGCGCCCAAGGCGGCCCGTAGACCTCTATAGAAGGCGCCAAGGGGCTGTTCCAGGTCGCCACCGGCTAAAAACCGCCGTTTTGAGCCTGTGAAACCGCCCGATTGGCCAGGATCGGCCTGACCGTCAACTTTTCGAAGGCTAGATGGCGTCACTAACCCTCCTAAAGGCCCCTTCCTTCCACATCCTCCTACAAGGGGGCTTTGCTCCAGACCTATGGCGTCCCGGAAAAGGTGGAGCATTGGCCAAGTCAGCGAGGATGGCCACGGAAGCCTCGATTGCTGCTCCCACCGGGGGTTTGAGTATGCCATCGTGGTCAAGAAACGAGAGAAGTGGCATGTGGTCTCCGTGGAGGAACTTCACGCTGCTGGCCCTCACCCTTGGGTGAAGGCTATACACGTCTTATAGAGACCCACCAAAAATTGGCATCAGGCTGTAATCTCGAGGCTTTTTCCGCGTATAATTAAATGGGATGAGGAGGCACGGAGGGAAGTTGTCGTGCGCCTGGGACGGTGGGCGGTTGGCTTGCCGCAGGCCGACATTGACGTCGTGGCCTTTGCCGACTTGTACGATTACTACCTGCCCCGGGTCTTCGGCTATGTGGCCAGCCGGGTGGGCAGCCAGACCCTCGCCGAGGACCTGACGGCGGTCGTCTTCGAGAAGGCCTGGCGGAAGATAGCCACCTACCGGGGTGACCGGGGGGCTTTCTCTACCTGGCTGTTCACTATCGCCCGCCGGGTCGTGGCCGACCACTTCCGCCGCCGCGGGCGAATGGAGACGATCAGCCTGGAAGACCTCCCGGAACTGACTGTGGCCGAGGGCACGCAAGAGGGCGAGTACTTTCGCCAGGAAGAAGTAGCCCGGCTCTACGTCTGCCTGAAGACCCTCTCGGAGCAAGAACAGCAGATCGCGGCCCTGAAATTCTTCAGCGGTTTAGCCAACAAAGACATCGCCCGGATACTGGGCCTGAAGGAGGACCATGTGGGAGTCATCCTCTACCGTGCCATCCGCAAATTGAGAAGGGAGTTTGAGCGATGAAGGTGATTCGACCGGTGCATCATAGCGATGAACACGCTGTGGACGTCAATCAGGAGTTCTCGCGGAACGTGGACGAATTGCTAAAGGGGGCCAAAGCCGAGGAGTGTAACGTCCTGAGCGAAGCCTACCGGGCCGATCTGGCCTTTGCCGAGCGGCTGATCCGAGCTCGGCCCAGGCCCCAGGCGGCCTTCGAAGCCGGGCTAAAGCAGCGTCTGCTGGCCAGGATGCCGCGCCAGGAATATAAACCCCGGTACGCGCCTCGAACAGGGCTGGTCGTGGGGCACTGGCGTCTGGCCCTGAGCAGCCTGTTGGTGGTGTTGTTGGTGGGAGGGATCGTCCTGGGCTGGGTGCCTGAGGCAGCCGTGCTGGCAGCCCGTTCGTTACAAGATGGGGTGGTGAGGGTGCTGAAACACATCGGCGTGCGAGAAGTACCCCAATCCAGTATCCCTTCACGGGCTAGGCCGCCCGAGAGAGTAGCGGAGGAATACAGTGCCATCTCCAAGGCGCAGGCCCTGGTGGATTTCCCGATCCGGGTCCCAGGTTATCTGCTACACGGCTTTCGCCTGGAAGGTGTTCAGGTGCTGGGGCCGTCGGCGGTGGCTCTCAATTATCGCCGGGACCCGGATGGCGGTAGGTATCGCGCTGAACTGGTCGGCATCCTCCAGTACCGTCCGAAGGAAGAAAGCCAGACCTTCTTCGAAGTAGGAGAGGGAACCAGCGAAGAGATTATCCTAAATGGGAAACCAGCCATCCTGGTCACCGGACGGGGTTGGGCCAGGGGTGTACGTTGGCAAAGGAGCGAAGGCTATGGGGTGATCTGGGAAGAGGGGGACCTGGTGCTCAGCCTGTGGAGCACTCTATCACGCGAGGAGACCCTGCGCATAGCTGAATCCGTAAGGTAGTTGCAGCCTTGCCGGTCGGTGACGTTCTGCGCAAGGCAGAAGGAGGGGAGGGAACGCAAGGTGGGGGAGGTAGAAACCTGATTGAAGAAAGCTGACCTGGAAGGGAGGTGACAGAAATGCTGAAGCATGACAATATGACCCTGACCGCTGCCCGACATCGTGCTGCGACATTTTCTGTGAGTGGCGTGAGCAACCTTGGCCTGGCAGTTGCTGAACCTATCGCCCATGTACATAGTTGAGATG
>DYIS01000169.1 GCA_020723545.1 Ktedonobacter racemifer | reverse complement strand
CGGGCCATTGGCGGGCGCTCTTTGCCGCGCTGGGGCTGTACTCGCTGATCTACCTGGCCTGCGTGGGCCTCCGGGCCGGGAAGCCCAAGGGGCCAGGGCTGATAGCCATTTTCACTCTCCAGCTCGTGGCCGCAGCCTGTCTTTTAGCCTTCGGCTCGCCATGGTTGGCGGTGACAATAGTTCTCTTGCTATACGGCCAGGCAATCCTGGCACCGGCGCTGATCAAGACCGATAATCGGTCGTGGTATCTAACGGAGACACAGTATTACCTGATGGGCAGCCTGTTGGCGGCCTCTTTAGCGGTGGCAACCTGAACCGGTGGCCATCCGCCAAGTTACGGTAGGTCCCACGGAGGGTTCAGTGATGACAGATTACAGGAGCAATAGCAGGGCCAACGAAAGGCGTCTGGTCACTCTCGATGACGTGAAGCAGGACCCCTACATCGTCGCCTTCATGAAGCGGGCAGACGAGCAGATGGGACTTCTGGGCTACACCGAACACGGAGGCCGCCACGCTGGCCTGGTGGGGAACATCGGGCAGAACATCCTCCTGCGCCTCAAGTACCCGGAACGGACGGCCCAGTTAGCGGCCATCTCCGGATACCTGCACGACATCGGCAACGTGGTCCACCGGGAGGAGCACGCTCACACCGGCGCCATGATTGCCATGGAGCTTCTGCGCAGACTGCACATGGACCCGGAGGAGATCGCCATCGTTATGGGGGCTATTGGCAACCACGAGGAGGAGCGGGGCGACCCGGTGGGCGAGGTCTGCGCCGCCGTCATCATCGGCGACAAGTCAGACGTCCACCGCACCCGGGTCCGAAATCCCAACACCCTGGCCTTCGACATCCACGACCGGGTTAACTACGCCGCCCAGCGCTCCTTTG
This sequence comes from Ktedonobacter racemifer, assembly GCA_020723545.1. Lineage (GTDB taxonomy): Bacteria > Chloroflexota > DTOL01 > DTOL01 > JACQYG01 > JACQYG01. Next base: position 5,066 of record DYIS01000169.1, on the reverse strand, counting down.
TGCGCGTTGATGGGGATAGAAAGGCCATCACCCTGGAGGTGGACATCGACACCAACATCTCCAAGGTCATGGAGTACTTCGAGATCTTCATGAGCCGCATGCTCATCAGCCGCCGGGCTGCCACCTTCCTGGGCTGTGCCTTCGAAGTGGTGATAAATAAGGTGAGACTTTTGTAGGTTCTCGTTCGCTATCTAAACTGTGGGCTCTCCCGCCTGCTATCTGCTGCCTGCGCCCTGCTCCCTTCTCTCACGGCACTTCCCAGACTGTCACCGTCAACCTTCCTGACTCGCAACCCGCGACCAACGACAAGACCCAGATGGCAGGGTTAGGAATGGGGCTCTTGACGTCCACCCAGGCAGGCGTGTTACCCTCCCAGGTTCCCTGCTGAGTGGTGGTCTCCTGGCCGACCGTCAGCGACGCGGCATAGACCTGTGTCCATTCAGCTCGAAAGTGGGTGGCGCCGGCGGTGGACTTGAACTCGACCCTGTACTTGTGCCCGGCTTGCAGGGCCACCGGTTCAGTCCGCACTATCTCCAGGTCCTCGGTGGCGGTTTTCTCCGTCAGCTTTACGGGCTGGGTGATGCGGACGGGAGTCGGAGGAGGGACACCCGGTGTCGGCTTGCTTCCCGGGCCAGCGCCTGGACCCGGGCCTGGCCCGGGCGCTCCGCCCCTGGTCTTGTAGTAGACAGTGCGCAGGGCCGCTACCGGCCGGCCATTGACGTCGGTGGCCTGAAAGACCAGCAGGTTGGGCTGGCCGGTCATGTCCTTCCACGGGAGATCGTAGGAGAACGTGCCGTCGTAGTCAATCTCGATCTTCCAGTAGGAGTTCACGATCAACTCGCGGATGGATGGCGCCGTGCCGCGGATGGGGATGGCGGGTGTGTCCAGGACCTCGCCATCGCCCGGCCGCTGGATGATCAACTGGGGCCGCGGCGTGGGCGTGGCAGTGGGAATCTTCGTGGCCGTTGGCTGAGGAACCGCGGTCGCCGTCGGCTCAGCCAGCTTCGTCGCCGTAGCCCCGGCGCTCCACGTGGCCTTGGCGTCCGGCGTCGCCGTCGGCTGCGCTCCGCAGGACGCCGATAGCAGCAAGACAGCGACCAATACCACCCAAGAGAAAGCCTTGCCGTCCATCAGTCTTTCCAGGCTTGCATCCCCCTTCAACGTGGCTGAAACAGGTCACATCACCGCGCCAAGAGTACATCAAATGCACCGGATGATGTAGCCCAGGAGCCAATCTCTCCAAGGGTTCAGGCAAACCGCAAGCGGTGATTTTCTCTCCCCTCACCGTCCTGGTTCGACAACTATCTGGACTGGTCTCCCCAGCAGGAATCGAACCTGCGTCAATGGATTAAAAGTCCACTGCTCTGCCGCTGAGCTATGGGGAGACCATCTAATTTTACACTATTTCGCCGCCCACGACAACTGGTCACAAGCGCCCGAGATAATGCTCCGGTGCCCGTCCTCGGGCTGGAACTGTCGCCTAGAACGGGCCCGAGCACTATCCCGTCCCTAACGTGCCTTCAGCTCTTTAATGCGTTCTTCGACGCCCTTGACCTCGGCCTGCAGGTCCTTCAGGTACTCTTCCAGCCAGGCGATCTCCTCGTCCCGGCTCCAGTACCAGCGGCGGAACCGTGGGCCGAATCCAAAACGGCCGAATCCCAAGCCGCCGAATCCCCAGGGACCCCAGTGCAAGTGGCGCCATCCGAAGCAGCCGCAATCACCCTCGTGGTGCTTCTCGTCGCTGTGGTACATCGCTGTCCTCCTGAAGCAGAAAACTGTGTAAGGGAAACGGCGGGCACAATGCCCGCCCTACGCATTTGACTACATCTCGCACGTATAAAATTATACCATATCTCCCAGGCTCTTGACATAGGGGCTTTTTTCTTCCCTTCATGCGAGCGCTATGCTATAATGAGCCAAAATTCTTCACTAGTAGAGGCCTTATGGCCTTCAGGGATCTGCGGGAATTCGTATCGTTTCTCGAAAATAAAGGGCAGCTAAAGCGCATTAAAACGCCGGTGAGCCCGGAATTGGAGATCACCGAGATCACCGACCGAGCCAGCAAGTCCGGGGCCGGCAACCTGGCCCTTCTGTTCGAGAATGTGACCGGGTATGATCTGCCGGTGCTGACCAACACCTTCGGCAGCCCCCAGCGCATGGCCTGGGCCCTGGGCCTGGAGGATCTGCAGGAACTCACCGAACGGGTCAAGAGCCTGACGAGCCCAGACCTGCCCACATCTCTCACGGGCAAGGCAAAAACGGGGCTACAACTGCTGGAGCTGGCCCGCTATACGCCCCGGATGGTCAAGGACGCGCCGTGTCAAGAGGTGGTGCTCCAGGGCGGCGATGCCAGCCTGGACCGCTTGCCCATTCTGAAGTGCTGGCCGGAAGACGGCGGCCCTTTCATCACCCTGCCGGTGGTGATAACCCACAACCCTGTGTCCGGGCGGCGCAACGTTGGGATGTACCGGATGCAGGTATACGACAGCCATACCACGGGCATGCACTGGCACCTGCACAAGGGCGGCGCTGCCCACTACCGGGAGAGCAGGGGCCTGGGTCGGCGGATGGAGGTGGCAGTGGCAATCGGCCCCGACCCCGCCACCACCTACGCCGCTACAGCGCCGCTGCCGCCCGACGTTGACGAGTTTCTGTTTGCCGGGTGGCTGCGCCGCCAGAGGTTAGAGCTAGTAAAGGCTAAAACGGTGGGCCTGGCTGTCCCCGCTCGGGCTGAGATCGTGCTAGAAGGTTATGTCAACCCCGACGAGGCACGCCTGGAAGGCCCCTTCGGCGACCACACCGGCTACTATTCCCTGGCCGATATGTACCCCGTCTTCCACCTGACCGCGATCACCCACCGGCGTGACCCCATCTACCCGGCCACCGTGGTGGGCAAGCCACCCATGGAGGATTTCTACCTGGGGAAGGCCACGGAACGCCTGTTCCTCCCTTTGATCCAGTTGCTCCTGCCCGAGGTCCTGGATTTGAACCTGCCCGCCGAGGGCGTCTTCCACAACCTGGCTATCGTGAGCATCAAGAAGACCTACCCCGGCCAGGCCAGAAAGGTGATGTGCGGCCTCTGGGGCATGGGATACCTTATGTTCACCAAGTACGTCGTGGTCGTGGACGATGACGTGAACGTGCACGACCTCTCCGAGGTGCTCTGGAGATTGGGAAACAACGTGGACCCCCGGCGGGACGCAGTCATCTTAGAGGGCCCCCTGGATGCCCTGGACCATTCGTCACCGTTGGCTCACTATGGTTCCAAGATGGGCCTGGATGCCACCAGGAAACTGCCAGCCGAGGGACATCCGCGGGAATGGCCGAGGGATATCGAAATGAGCCCGGAGATCAAGCGCCTGGTGGACGAAAAATGGGCCGCCTTGGGGCTGGGCTGAACGTCGCCGCCATGAGAGTCAGGATCCTCCTGGAGAACATCAAGTTCGAGCACACCATCTTCGCCCTGCCCTTTGCCTACCTGGGCATAGTCCTGGCCGGGCCCGGATGGCCCACCTGGCCCCAGTTCCTCTGGATCACGGCAGCCATGGGCGCGGCGCGGACCGGGGCCATGGGGCTCAACCGCCTCATTGACGTTGAGATTGACGCCCGCAACCCCCGCACGGCCAACCGCCCTATCCCCCAGGGACTCCTCTCCAGAGGCCAGGTGGCGGCCTTTTCTGCGGCAGCCCTGGCCACCCTTTTCGTCGCCGCCTGGCAACTCAACGACTTGTGTCTGAAACTGGCCCCCCTGGCCGTGCTATGGCTGGTGATGTATCCCTACACCAAGCGCTACACCTGGCTCTCCCACCTCTTTCTGGGGGTGGCCGACGCCCTGGGCCCGGTGGGCGCGTGGCTGGCAGTGCGGCCGCAGTTCTCCTGGGAGGTGATGCTGCTGGGCGGTGCCGTAGCCTCCTGGATCGCCGGCTTTGACCTGATCTATGCGTGCCAGGACGTGGAGGTGGACCGGGCCCAGGGGCTTTATTCCGTGCCGGCGAACTTCGGCGTGGCCGCGGGATTGAACTGGTCAGCAATCCTGCATGTCATTACTGCCCTGGCGCTGTTGGCCCTTGGATTGTCCATGGCCCTGGGCCCCTGGTATTACGTGGGCTGGGCCGTGGCGGTGGTCCTATTGATCTACGAGCATCGCCTGGTGAGCCCAGCCGACCTCTCCCGGCTGGGCGTCGCGTTCTTCAACGTCAACGGCTACATCGCCATCATCGTCTTCGCTTTCACCCTCCTGGGGCTGTATATCAGATAGTGCCCGTGGAGGCCAGGCTCGGAGGATGCCGTCACGAAACGGTCTGCGGGGGAGTGGATTTGGCGAACAGGCGCCATCAGCCATGAAGAGGTATGCAAGGCTCGCTTTGTTGAGATCGGTGGCGGCATGCACCAGGCCTTTCTTGGCCCGGCGGGACGGCAACGGGAAATGGCCGGACCGTCCTCGGATCTTACTCGTCCGTCCGGACCATCTAGGCGACGTATTGTTCATCACGCCGGCCCTGCACGACCTCCGCCGGCTCTGGCCCCAGGCACACATCACCTGCGTGGTGGGGCCCTGGGCCGAACGGATACTGGAGGGCAACCCTGATCTGGACCGGGTGCTCACCTGTGACTTCCCCTGGTTCAACCGCCGCCCCAGGGCTGGTCTCCTGGCTCCTTATCGCTATCTGGTCAGCTATGCCCGGCAGCTACGCCGCCAGAGATTCGAAGCCTCGGTGAACCTGCGCTTCGACTTCTGGTGGGGGGCCGCACTGGCCTATCTTGCCGGCGTGTCTCGCCGCCACGGCTACGACATCCCCGAGTGCCGGCCCTTCCTCACCGCGCCATCGCCGTACGTTGGGATGGTGGTTCACCAGGTGGTGCGCAACTACGAGCTGGCCGCCACTTTGGCCCGGGACCACGGCTTTTCCCTGGAGGTTCCAAAAGCGGCCGGCCCCGCCAACCGGTTGTCGTTTCAAGTTACTGCAGAGGACCGGGCAGCGGCGGCGAGCCTCCTGGAGCAGGCCGGCCTGAGCCATGCGGGCCGCCTGGTGGCGATCCACCCGGGACCCGGGTCGCCTGTGAAA
>DYIS01000168.1 GCA_020723545.1 Ktedonobacter racemifer | reverse complement strand
GATGAAGCACTCCGGCTTATCTTACGCTCTCCTGCCTGACTTTGCAAAAGCCCTGCCATCTCCGCATTGACCTTGACGGCGGCCTGGACTTGGCCTATAATGAGCCACCCGGTTGGCCCGGTTGACCCCGATGGCTTGTGACCTTAGTGATGGAAAAATTGAGATTCAACGTCGCCCATCTACTGACGCTCCCGGTGGGCGCGACGCGGAATTTCAAAATTCAGGGGGAGCGTCTCCTCATCGACGAGATGGCCTCCACGGCGGGCCCGGTTCAGGGAACGGTGAGACTCCTCCGGACCAAAGTGGGCATCCTGGCCAGTGTCGAGTTGAAGGCAGCCATGCCATACCAGTGCAGCCGCTGTGCGGAGGACTTTATTGCCTCGGCTACGGCCTCGTTTGAGGAGGAATTCATGCCCACCGTAGACGTGGTGACGGGCTACCCAGTGGGTGAGGTGGCTGAGGACGAGGCATTGCGCATCGATGCGAATCATGTCCTGGATTTGAGTGAACTGGCGCGCCAGTATATCGCCCTGGCCCTACCGATGCAGCCCCTTTGCCAGCCGGACTGCGCCGGGCTTTGTGAGCGTTGTGGCCATAACCTCAATCGAGGTCTTTGCCAGTGTGGGCCTCAAGAGCCGGGTACCCCCTGGCAAGCCTTGAAGATCATATTGGAGAGGAGTTAGTTTAGTGGGAGCTTTACCCAAGCGTAAACTGTCGAAGGCGCGGCAGGGAGAGCGCCGCAGCCACCTGCACCTTGATCCGGTGGTGCTGGTGGAGTGCCCTCAGTGCCATAAGCCGAAAATGCCCCATGAGGTTTGTCCGAATTGCGGCACCTACAACGGACGTGAGGTAATCAAGATCAAATCGCCGAAAGAGAAGAAAAAGCCCCAAGGCTAGTGAAGCTTTGCCTCAAACCAACGAGAGCATTCACCGCAGAGAGCGCAGAGTTCGCTGAGATCTTCCTTACCTTTGCGCTCTCAGCGGTCTCCGCGGTAAAAATCCTGTCTCATTTGTTAAGAATTCACCCTATGAAGGTGCTTAAAGATGGAGGCCGCCTTTGATCAGGACCGCGGTTTGTGACCTCTTGGGCATTGACTATCCTATTATCCAGGGAGGCATGGCCTGGGTAGCTACAGCGGAGCTGGCCTCAGCCGTATCCAATGCTGGAGGCTTCGGTATCATCGGTGCGGGCAATGCCCCGGGAGAGTGGGTGCGAAGTCAGATCCGGCTCACCCGGGAGTTGACCGACAAGCCTTTTGGCGTCAATGTCTTGCTCATCTCCCCTACGGCGCAAGAGGTAGTCCGTGTAGCGTTGGAGGAGAAGGTTCGCGCCGTCACCACCGGCGCCGGCATGCCTGGCCCCTTTCTGGCGGAGCTGAAGGAACGGGGGATCGTGGTAATGCCCGTGGTGGCCTCGGTAGCCCTGGCCAGGCGACTGGAAAGGATGGGCGCCGACGCCCTGATAGCGGAGGGGATGGAGTCCGGCGGGCATATCGGCGAGATCACCTCTTTTCCCCTGGTTCCCCAGGTGGTAGACGCGGTGAGGGTCCCGGTGATCGCGGCCGGCGGCATCGCCGACGGCCGCGGACTAGTGGCGGCTTTGGCCCTGGGGGCCCAGGGGGTGCAAATGGGCACGCGATTTGTTTGCTCTCAGGAGTGCATCGCCCACCCGGAGTACAAGCGGAAAATCGTGGAAGCGAAGGACCGCTCCACGGTGGCCACCGGGTACCGCCTGGGACACCCGGTGCGGGCCATCGAGAACCGGTTCACCCGGCATTTCGCTGAGTTGGAGGAGAGAGGCGAGATCAGCGAGCAGGAGCTGATCGAGTTCGGCACCGGCAAGCTGCGGCTAAGCGCCATCGAGGGCGATGTGGAAAACGGCTCGGTCATGGCCGGGCAGGTCTCTGGGCTGATCAATGACATAAGGCCGGCGAGGGAGATCATCGCCAGCATGGTAAGGGAGGCGGAGGAGATCATCGCCGGTTTGCAACGATTTCGATGCTAAACGGGCACGCCGTAACTGAAGGCAAGCGATGGAGGCGTCGGCAGTAATGGAACCCATCACCGCATACGTCTTTCCCGGGCAGGGAGCGCAATACGTGGGGATGGGCCGTGACCTGTGCGGCGCCTTCCCCGTTGTTAAGAAGACCTTTGAACAGGCCGACGACCTCATGGGTTTTGCGCTCTCCGATCTTTGTTTTCGGGGTCCGGAGGAGGCTCTGCGCGACACTATGAATCAACAGCCCGCACTCCTAACGTTGAGCGTGGCCATCCTCAGGCTCTTTCGCGAGGCCATGCCAGGGCCAAGGCTGGCGCCGTCCTTTCTAGCCGGTCACAGTCTGGGGGAATACTCTGCGCTGGTGGCAGCGGGGGCGCTGGATTTCGCCAGCGCTTTGCGACTGGTGAGGGAACGTGGAAGGCTGATGAAAGAGGCTGGGCTGGAAACGCCGGGTGGCATGGCGGCGGTGCTGGGGCTGGATGAGACAGCGTTGTCAACTATCTGCCAGGAGGCTTCGGACCGGACGGGGGGCCCCGGGGTGGTCCCGGCCAATTTTAACTCGCCCGGGCAAATCGTGATCTCTGGGGAAAGCGAAGCCTTGCAGCTGGCCCTGGAGTTGGCGAGAAGCCATGGAGCCAAAAGGGTGATCCCGCTGGCGGTGTCCATCGCCAGCCATTCACCCTTGATGCAGGAGGCGGCACTGAAGCTGCGAGAGGCCATTGAGGCCACGCCTTTTGACGCCGCTCGAGTGCCGGTTCTTTCCAACGTGACCGCCTGGCCCGTTACCGATGCCCGAGAGATCAAGGATCTCCTGGTGAGACAACTCTACTCACCGGTCCGATGGACCGAATCGGTCCAGCGAATGGTGTCCCAGGGCGTTACGCACTTTATAGAGATGGGGCCTGGTCAGGTATTGGCCGGCCTGATAAAACGCATTGCACCCCAGGTTTCCGTCGTCAGCGTGGGTGATGCTGGATGGTGGCGTCAGTGGATGGTTGACTTGGCAAGTGCGTAGATTGGAGGTCGCGATGGACTTCACCGGTAGAATCGCCGTGGTGACCGGCAGTTCGCGAGGGCTGGGGCGGGCCATTGCCCTGAAGCTGGCTCGACTGGGAGCTGGGGTAGTGGTAAACTACCAGAAGAATGCCGCGGCGGCCGAAGAGGTGGCGGCCGAGATCAAAGCCAGCGGGGGCCGAGCTTTGACGGTACAGGCCGATGTAGCTAAGGCTGAAGATGCGGAGCGCTTAATTCGCCAAGCGGTGGAGGCCTACGGGCGCCTGGACATTTTGGTGAACAATGCCGGCACGACCCGGGACACCCTTTTGATGCGCATGACCGAGCAGGATTGGGACCTGGTGTTGGACTGTGACCTGAAAAGCGCCTACCTCTGCACCAAAGCGGCTATGCGTCCCATGATGAAGCAACGGTACGGCCGCATCGTAAACATCGCGTCGGTGGCGGGCCTGGCCGGAAATGCCGGGCAAGCCAACTATTCCGCCGCTAAAGCGGGGCTCATTGGCTTTACTAAGGCCGTAGCCAGGGAGGTGGGCTCTCGAAACATCACCGTCAACGCGGTGGCGCCGGGGTTGGTACCCACCGATTTGACCTCCAGCCTGCCAGAGGAGGTGAAGGCGGCGATGCTTCAGCAAACCCCGTTGGGACGTTTCGGCACGGCGGAGGACGTGGCCAACGCGGTGGCCTTCCTGGCCTCGGATGAGGCCAGCTACATTACGGGCCAGGTTCTCTCTGTGGACGGTGGCATGGTGATGATGTGAACAAGGTATTCGTCGCCAATCGGGGCGAGATAGCCTTACGGGTGATCCGGGCATGTCGGGAGATGGGCATCAAGAGCGTCATCGGTTATTCCGAAGCTGATGGCGATTCCCTCCCCGTGCGCCTGGCAGATGAGAGCGTCTGCATCGGGCCCATGCCGGCGGCCAAGAGCTACCTCAATATCCCTAACATTATCACCGCGGCCATGATGACCGGTTGCCAGGCAGTGCACCCTGGTTACGGCTTTCTGGCCGAAAACCCTTACATTGCCGAGATCTGCGACAAGTGCGGTCTCACCTTTGTGGGGCCCAGAGCCGCGGTATTGGAGACAGTCTCAGACAAGGCGGCCACACGGAAGTTGATGAGGGATGCCGGGCTGCCGGTGCTGCCGGGGACCGACGAGGCGATTAAGAGCATTTCCATGGCCCAGGAGGTCGCTCAGAGCATAGGCTACCCGGTGCTGCTCAAGGCTGCCGCCGGGGGTGGTGGTCGGGGATTGAGGTCGGTGGCTGGTCCTGAAGAGTTGGCCGAAGTCTATCCCACGGTCCGGGCGGAGGCAGAGTTAGCGTTTGGAAGCGGTGACATCTACATCGAGAAATACCTTGCCGGGCCGCGGCACGTGGAAGTGCAGATACTGGCTGACGCCAGCGGCTACGTGGTCCATCTCGGTGAGCGAGAGTGCTCGATACAACGGCGCCACCAAAAGCTCATTGAGGAATCCCCTTCAGTTTGCCTTTCGCCGACCATGCGCCGGCAACTGGGCGAGGCCGCCGTGAGAGCAGCCCGGATCCTGGGGTACACCAACGCCGGTACAGTGGAGTTCTTGGTGGACAAGCAGAACGACTTCTTCTTCCTTGAGGTGAACGCCCGTATCCAGGTGGAACACCCGGTCACAGAGATGGTGACCGGCGTGGACCTGGTGAAGTGGCAGTTAAGGCTGGCCGATGGACAGCCGCTGACACTTCGCCAGGAGGCCATCACCTTCCGAGGTCATGCCATCGAGTGCCGGATCAATGCAGAGGACCCCGAAAGGGATTTCGCGCCGGAATCAGGCCAGGTGAAACTGTTTGTTCCACCGGGTGGTCCGGGCGTTCGAGTGGACTCGCATCTGTACTCCGGTTATAATGTTCCTGACAGCTATGACTCCCTTCTGGGCAAGATCATCGTTTGGGGGGAGAGCCGGGAAGAAGCGGTGGAACGCATGAGGCGGGTGCTTTCTGAATGCATGGTCGTGGGAGTGAAAACGACCATACCGTTGGCCTTGGAGATCATGAATGACTCTAGCTTCACCGCCGGTGATTTCTGCACCACCTACCTGCAGGACCGGCGCGAGGCCGAGGGCGGGTGGCCTCAGGTCAGCGGGCAATGAGGCCTGAGCCTGGTGGAGGCGTACTATTATGGATGAAAAACTGGGAACGGTGCGCATAGCACCGGGCGTATTGGCTACCATCGCCTACCTGACCACGTTGTCAGTGCCCGGGGTGGTCCGGATGAGCCACGACCTGGCCAACAGCGTGAGCAAGCTGCTGCGCCGGGAAGGTTTTGCTTCGGGCGTCAAGATTCAGGTGAGAGACGAGGCGGTCTGGGTGGACCTCCATGTGGTGGTGGAGGCAGGAGCGAATATGTACCAGGTAGGCACGCAGATCCAGAAAGAGGTTGCTCAGGCCATCGACAACATGGTAGGCATGCCGGTTCGTGAGGTGAATGTCTATATTCAGGACGTGGAATAGATGGCCTCTTGTTTTGAGATGGCGTGGCCGGCTAGTCTTGTGCGGGGCTTGAAGTGAAGGCGGTCAGGCGTCAAGCCCGGGTGATAGCCCTGGAGACGCTATTCGAGGTTGACTGCGTTGGCCATGCCCCGGAACAAGTGTACTCCGAGCGCATTCGGGAAGTGCAGTTGCCGGAGGAGGCCCTGCGGTTTGCCCATGACCTGGTACAGGGCGTTTTGGCCAACCGGGGTTTCATCGACGACCTATTACAAAAAGCAGCGCCCAGTTGGCCCATCGGGCAGATGGCCAAAATCGATGTCAATATCCTACGCCTTGCCATTTACGAGATAACCAAATGCCAACAGGTGCCGATGAAGGTGGCGATTAACGAAGCGGTAGAGCTGGCAAAGCTTTACGGCTCTGATAGCTCGGGAAAGTTCGTCAACGGCGTGCTGGGGACAGTGGCTAGACAGGC